>JBCDCF010000284.1:0-5307 GCA_039182345.1 Pseudomonadota bacterium | reverse complement strand
GGTGCTTGCTGCAAGCTCGGCGTCACTGTGCCGCCCTTCAGGCTCGGGATCGCCTGCCACTTGAGGGGGTGGTGTAACCTCCTTTGCAACAACAGGGTCTGGCTCCGTCTCCGGCCGCCGCTGCTCTGTGTACTCGTCATTTGCCTCGACGGGCACGGTGGGTGCGATGTCCCTAGCCGGCTGGGCAGTATCGGCCAGAGGCTTGGCGTCATCGTGCTGCTGTTCAGGTTCGGGGTCAGGGGCCACTTGAGGAGGCGGAGTGACCTCCCATGCGACGACAGGCTCAGAATCCGGTGCTGGCTCCGGCCGCGGCGGTTCTGCGTCCTCCTGCTGTGCCTCGACCGGCACTTTGGGCGTGGCGTCTGTGGCCGCTGTGTCAGCGACACGCGGCTCGGGCTGAAGGGGGAGTTCAGGCTCGGCCGTGGCTTGGGGTGCCACGGGGGGCTCCTGCTCCTGTTTTGGGTCGCTCGCGGTGTCAGCCGGCGCGGCGGTGGTGGCCTCGTCGACCGGCAGACTTTCCGGCGGGATCGGCGGGACCGGGGTCGCGAGAGAGGGTGTTTCGGCCGCCTTCGGGGAGACGTCCGCCGGCTCGCTCACAGGTGGGGGCGCAGCGATCACCGCGGGCGGCGAGGCCGGCGCATCCTCCGCCTTTGGGTCGGGGCCCGAGAGAGCGCTTCTGCGGCGCTGGAGCCGTTTGCGCAGCCGCTCGGTGCGTTTTTGGCGGCGCAGCACGGCCTTGCTGGCGAACTCTGGCGCCGGCTCCTCTGATGCGGGTTCTGGCGCCGGCACATCCTCATGCGGCGGCGCGGCTTCCACCGGTGCGCTTGCCACAGGGTCCGGCGCCGGTTCCACGGGCGCAGGCGTTGGTGGAGTGGGAGCGACAGCTGCCACCGTCACAGGCGCTTCAGTGGGGGGAGGTGGCGACGCGGCAGTCTCGGGCACTGCGGCGGGCGCTGGCACCACTGTGCGGGCGCCGTCGGCGGCAGGCTCGAAGCGAAGGGGGCGAGACAGCCGCGCAGGTTTGCGGTGCGACAGACGCACAGGCGCATCCATGATGAAGGTCTCGAACGCGGCAAAGAACAGGTTGCGCAGTTCGTCCCGCTCGATGAGGAGCTGGTGCTCGGCATCAGGCACCAGAATGTAGCCGCCGCCAGGCACGGACTTGGCAAACCTGTCGATGGCCGGCGTTGAGACAATGCTGTCGCGCGCGCTCGCCATAAACAGCGTGGGGATGGCAAGGGGCCGGCCCATGGTGCGCTCAAGCCGCGTCATTGCCTTCAGGGCTGCGTGCACCCAGCCGATGGTGGGCGCCCCCGTCATCAGGTCAGGGTTCGCCTCGCTCAGCGCCACAAGCGTCGCATAGCGCTCAGGATCGGAGGTGAGGGGGTTGCCGGCAAACTGGGACGGGCCTTTGATCTTCTTGCTCGCCACCTTCTTGCTGAGCCCGATCCACCGCAACAGCCCCGTGACGAACCGCGCCTTGCCTGCGGACATGGGCAGTTTTGCCACCTCGACGAGAGGGGCAAGCACCATCATCCGCTCCACATCCTTTGCAAGGACTGGGGCAGCGAGGAGGGCGGCCAGCGCCCCTGCCGAGTGGGCGACTATGTGGAAAGGCCGCGGCAGGCCGATCTGCGCCCCGTAGCGGGTGACGGCAATCAGATCGTCGCAATACTGGGTGTAGCGGTCCACATGACCGCCCTCGCGGGTTTTGCGTGCGGACGCGCCCTGGCCGCGAAAATCGAAGGTGATGACGGCATAGCCGCGCTGGCGGAGGTCAGCGATCGCCTCTGCGTAGACCTCGATAAACTCCGCACGGCCCTGCACCAGGATGATGGTGCCACGGGCCTCACCCTCGCCCTCGGCCGGCCAGTGGGCGATGCGCAACGCCGCGCCGGCATGGAGCGTGCCAACGGTGCCGCCGAGATCGGTGGACCCCCAAGTCGCTCCGGTCACGCCCACTCCAGTAATCAGATCTTGAAAGCCAAACAGGCCTTAACCACTTCATGGATGCGGTCGCCAATGATGGGGCCGCACCTTCGATCCGGGCGTCTGGCCAAACGGCAGTTCGCCCTAACCGTTGCTTCTCATGGAGGACGACTATGCGTCAATTCGATCTGACCCCCTTGTACCGTTCCACCGTCGGTTTTGACCGTCTTTTCAACCTTCTCGACAATTCGGCCGGCGTGAACCAGTCGCCGAGCTACCCGCCTTACAACATCGAGCGGGTGTCTGAGGACGAGTATCGCATCACCATGGCCGTTGCCGGCTTCACCGAAGCCGAGCTGAACGTTGAGGTGAAGGAGAACACCCTCACGGTCACTGGCGAAAAGGGCGAGACTGAGGCGAACGACGAGAACATCCTTTATCGTGGCATTGCCTCGCGCGCCTTTGAGCGTCGTTTCCAGCTTGCCGATCATATGGTTGTGACGGGCGCCAGCCTGGACCATGGCTTGCTCCATGTGTCCCTGCGCCGGGAAGTGCCTGAGGCCATGAAGCCGCGCACCATCGCCATTGCCAATGGCGGTGCGCCGACACTGGATGCCAAAACGGCCTAACCCACAACCCAACACGAACACGACGTAGCCAGCCAATTCGGTAACGCGTCTGGCGGCGCGTTAGGGAAGGGCGTTTAGGGGTTACCGAAACGCCCTTTTCCTTTTTTGCGACCCGCATTGTGCACGCCGCCACACCATTCCAGGGCGATCCGCATCCCGCCGGCCAGGCGCTTCCTCAGGCCGCCGCTTCGGTGGGGAGGGCTTGCAGGCCTGCCGCCTCGCGCAGATTGGCCATCAACTGATTGAGGGCCTTGGCGTTGACCGCGTTGGTGAGGGTGGCGCCGTCGAACTGATCGGGCGCGCTCGCCACAAGCACGTGCGGCCCAAGGAGCAGGCGCGGGCCGAAGGAGACCAGCGCCAGGCGCAGCGCGTTTTGCGCCACTTCCCCGCCCGTGCGCCCTGCCGTCGCCGACATGATGGCAACCGGCTTGTTGAGGAACGGCTTGTGGTCCACACGGCTGATCCAGTCGAGCGCGTTTTTCAAGACGCCTGAGAGGGACTTGTTGTATTCGGGGGAGGAAATGATGACGGCATCGGCCGCGGCAATGCTGTCGGCGAGAGCCTTGACCGAACCGGGCACCCCTTCGGCCTCTTCCAGATCGCCATCGTAAAGGGGAAGCCGCAGATCGCCTTCCGCGAAGGTCGCTGGGGAAAACCGCTTGGCTGCCTCATGCATCAGCCGGCGATTGTAACTTCCGGCCCTCAAGGCACCACACAGTCCCAAAAGCGTCCCGTCTGCCATCACACCGTCCTCGTCGCCCCAAGAAAGTCAGTCACGACGGATCGAGATAGGGCGCTGCCCGCAGGAAGCAGCGCCAGGAGGCCCGCAAGCGCCGCGAAAGCCGCGACACGTTGAAGCTCCTGCGAGGTCGGGGCGGTGCTGGGGATGGCAACCGCAAAGGGCATTGGGCAGCGCCACACCCTTGCAGCGGCCCCTCCGGCCGGCTCTAAACGGGGCGTCACCGTAAACGGAGCGCGCCCGGTAGCCATGCAGACACAAAACTCTTTGACCGGCGCTGAAGCAATGGTGCGCATGCTGAAGGCTTATGATGTGCGCCACATCTTCGGCCTGTGCGGTGACACGACGCTTCCCTTTTACGATGCCATGGCAAGGATGGGGACGAGCGGCGAGGGGGCGATCACCCACATCCTCACCCGCGATGAGCGTCACGCCGCCTACATGGCCGACGGCTACGCAAGGGTGACAGGCAAGCCAGGCGTCTGCGAGGGGCCGTCGGGGGGCGGTGCCACCTACATCCTTCCGGGGGTGGTCGAGGCGAATGAGAGTTCGGTCCCCATCCTTGCCCTCACCACGGATGTGGCGACCACATCGCGCGGCCGCTATCCGTTGACGGAGCTGGACCAGGGGGCGCTGTTTGCCCCGCTGACCAAGTGGAATGCCTCGCTCGACCAGGCGGCGCGGCTCCCTGCAACGGTGCGCGCGGCCTTCCGCGCCATGACCACGGGGCGGCCTGGCGCGGTCCACCTTGCCTTTCCCTTCGACACCCAGAAAGGCGCTGTGGAGGAAGGCGAGATCTGGGCCAACCCCTGGCACACCCACTACCCGTCAGAGCCTGCAGGGGCCGACCCGACGGCTGCGGCAGAAGCGGCCGCATTGATGGCAAAGGCGCGCTCGGCCGTCATCATCTGCGGCGGCGGGCCGGTGATTGCCGGTGCGTTCGATGCTTTGGAGACGCTCGCAAGGCTGTTGGATTGCCCCATTGCCACCACCGTCTCCGGCCAGGGGGCCATTGCCGAGACCCATCCGCTTGCCCTTGGCGTTGTGGGCTCCAACGGCGGATCGCCCTTCACCCGCGAGGTGGTGGACGAGGCAGATCTAGTGGTGTTCATCGGCTGCCGGGCCGGGTCGGTGACGACGGAGCGGTGGCGCTCGCCGCCCCAGGGGCGCACCATCATCCACATTGACTCCGACCCGATGGTGATCGGCGCCAACTACACCACCGCAGTGGGCCTTGCCGCCGACGCGCGCCTCGCCCTTCACGCCATCATCGATGCCCTTGAGGGGCGGGCCATCGACGGCAGCAACGGCCGCGCCCGTGCCGCGCGCGCTTGGGCAGGCAAGCGCGCCGCATTCGTGCCGTTGGCGCAAAGCCAGGAAACGCCAATCCGCCCCGAAGCCGTCATCAACGCGCTGATGGACACCCTTGATGAGGACGCCACCATTGTCGCCGACCCAGGCACGCCGTGCCCTTATGTGTCGGCCCACTACCGCTGGCCTCAGGCGGGGCGGCACTTCATCACCAACAGAGCCCATGGGGCGCTCGGCTACGCCCTTGCGGCGGCGATGGGGGCTCATGTGGGTCGCCCGTCGGTAAAGACGGTGGCCCTGATGGGCGACGGCTCGTTCAACTTTTGCTGCGGCGAGTTCGAGACGATTGTGCGCCATTCCATGCCCATCCTCTCGGTGGTGTTCTCCAACGCCACATTCGGGTGGATCAAGGCGGGCCAGAACGCAGGCTTCGGCCAGCGCTTTTACAATGTGGACTTTGGCAGGACCGACCATGCCGCCGTCGCCTCCGCCTTTGGCATCAAGGCCTGGCGAGTGGAGGATCCTGCCAAGCTCCCCGCGGTGATGGCCGAAGCTGCCGCCTTCGACGGTCCAGCCCTTGTGGACGTGATCTCCCAGCCCCTCCACGAAGCGGCTGCACCCGTCTCTGAATGGATTGCGTGATGGAAAAGGCCCGCCCTGGAGCGGCGGCGCGATGACCACCGTTGCCGTCATCGGCGC
>JBCDCF010000283.1:0-5310 GCA_039182345.1 Pseudomonadota bacterium | reverse complement strand
GTCAGCCGCGCCGTGGCGGATTGTGCCGCGGCGTGGCGCGTTGCGCTGCGGCGCCAGGGGTTTCATGTCGACATCAGCCAAACTCGACCGGTCCTATGCGTTTCTCGGTGCGATGCTCATCGCGCCGACGGTGCTCATCTTCTGCGCAGTGATCGTCTACCCCCTGGTCTCGGCCCTCTACTTGTCCCTTTTTCAGATCTACACGCCCACCCAAGAAGGCAGCTTCGTCGGCTTGGACAACTACCAAGCGCTCCTTGCCTCCGGTGAGTTCTGGCGCTCCCTCATCAACACCTTGATTTGGACCCTCGGCACGCTCACCCTCCAAATCATTGTCGGCGTCGCGGTCGCCCTTCTCCTTCACCAGAATCTGTGGTTCCGGTCCTTGGCCCGCAGCCTCATCCTGTTTCCCTACTTCGTCTCCACCGTGGTGGCCGTCCTCGTCTGGCGCTGGCTCTTCAACGACCTTTACGGCATCCTCAACCACTTCATCATGTGGACGGGCTTCACCGACATGCCTGTGGACTGGTTGGGCTCCATGCCCAACGCCATGGTTAGTGTCATCTTGGTGGGTGCGTGGAAATACTTCCCGTTCGTGGTCATCGCCGTCTTGGCTCGCCTCCAAACCATTCCAGAGCCGCTCTACGAGGCCGCCCGCATCGACGGCGCCGGTCCCATCAGCCGCTTCTTCGACGTCACCTTGCCGCAACTACGCGACGTCTTGGCCGTCATCATCCTTCTGCGTGCCATTTGGGACTTCAAGGAGTTCGACCTCATCTACCTTCTTACCGGCGGCGGCCCGGTCATCTCCACCCAAACCTTGTCGCTCCTGGTCTACAAGGAAGCCTTCGCCCTCAACCAGATGGGTATGGCCTCCGCCTACGCCGTCGCGATGATGCTGATCATGCTCATCTTCATGATCGTCTACATCCGCCAAGCGAAAGACCGCGAGTCATGACCCGCTTTGCAGGCCGCCTCGCCTTCAACCTGTTCGTCTGGTCATTGATCCTGACGATCATCTTTCCCCTCTTCTGGATGATCGTCACATCCCTCAAACCCCAGTTCGAACTGTTCCGCCGCCCCCCGAGCCTGTTGCCGGAAAACCCGACGCTGGAGCACTACTGGCGCCTCCTGTCGGAGACGCCGTTCCTCCACTACTTCCTCAACTCCACAATCTTGTCCATCGCCACGACGACGCTGGTGGTGGCCGTCGCCACCCTCGGCGCCTACAGCCTTGTGCGCTTCAAGTATCGCGGGCGGGACACCTTGGCTCTCATGGTGCTGTTCACCTATCTCCTGCCGTCCGTGGTCCTCATCATCCCGCTCTACTTGCTGATGGTGGCGCTCGGCGTCTCAAACACCTTGTTCAGCCTTGTCCTGGCCTACACCACCTTCGCACTGCCTTATGCGCTGTGGTTGTTGCGCTCCTTCATGGCCGGCATCCCCGAGGACCTCGAATCGGCCGCCCTCGTGGACGGGGCCACACGGCTCGGCGCCTTCCGCGATGTGATCCTGCCGCAGCTTCTGCCGGGGATCATCTCCACCGCCCTCTTCACCTTCATCCTGTCCTGGAACGAATACTTGTACGCCCTCGTCCTGGTGAACTCTGAATCGGCACGCCCCCTCACAACAGGCGTCATGTCCATGCTGATCTCCGCCTTCAACATTGAATGGTCGCTCTTGATGGCCGCCTCGGTGATGATGAGCCTGCCCCTCATCGTCATTTTCGCCTTCCTCTCCAGCTACCTCACACGAGGGTTCGGTGCCGGCGGGGTGAAGGGCTGATGGAGGTGATTTTCGACCAGGTGGTGAAGCGCTTCGGCACCTTCACCGCCGTCCACGGGCTCGACCTTGCCATTGCGCCTGGCGAGTTCGTCGCCCTCCTCGGCCCGTCAGGCTGCGGCAAGACCACGACACTGCGCATGCTGGCGGGTTTGGAAACCCTCACGGAGGGGACAATCCGCGTCGGCCCCAAGACGGTCAACGACCTGCCGCCGGGCAAGCGCGACATTGCGATGGTCTTCCAGAGCTATGCCCTTTATCCCCACATGACGGTCGCCGGCAACATCGCCTACCCTTTGAAAAAGCGGGGCGTTCCCGCGGCCGAGCGCGCCGCCAAGGTGAAGGAAACCGCCGCCATCCTCCAGCTGGAGCCGCTGCTGGACCGCAAGCCGAAACAACTGTCAGGCGGGCAACAGCAGCGTGTGGCCCTCGGCCGCGCCCTCGTGCGCGACCCGCAAATCTTCCTCTTGGACGAGCCGCTCTCGAACCTTGACGCCAAACTGCGCGCCCACATGCGCGCCGAGTTGATCGAACTGCACCGACGCCTCGGCAAGACCATGGTCTACGTCACGCACGACCAGCTGGAAGCCATGACCATGGCCCAACGCATCGCGGTCATGTCGGGCGGCCACCTGCAGCAGTTCGATGCGCCCGAAACCGTCTACAATCGCCCCGCAAACCGCTTTGTGGCAGAATTCATCGGCACCCCATCCATGAACCTTCTCGACGGCATGGTGGAGATGGCCGACGGGCCCGTCTTCAAAGCCGCTGGCCTCACCGTTCCCCTCGGCCCTGCCGCGCCACAGGGCCCGGCCGCATTGGGTGTCAGACCCGAACATGTGCGCCTCAGCGATGACGGTGCCCCCGCCACCATCCGCCTTGTAGAGCCCACAGGCCACGAGACCATCGTGATGCTTGAGACCGAAGGCGGCGCCCGCCTCACAGCGCGCATGCCCGCCAATCTCGGCCTTGCCATGGGCACGCTGGTCGCAATCACCCTTGACCCTGAGGGCCTGCACCTTTTCGCCGCCGATGACGACGGCCGCCGCATCGACCACCACCCCACACCCGCCGCACCATAAGGAGCCGACCATGACCCGTGACGATATCGCCTGGTCCGGCCCCATGCCGGCACTGACAACGCCCTTTCAATCCGATGGCAGCCTCGACCTTGACGGTTTTGCCGCCAACATCGACCGGCTCTATCGCGCCGGCGCCACAGGCATGGTGGTCGCCGGCTGTACCGGAGAGTTCTGGGCGCTGACCCTTGCCGAAAAGGCGGCCCTTGCAGAAACGGCCATCGCCGCCACAAAAGGCCGTGGGCCTGTCATCCTGGGGGCTGCCGCCATCACCATCGACGATGTTCTTGCCACCGCCGCGGCGGCCCATGCCGCAGGGTGCGACGGCATCCTCGTCACCCCGCCCTACTTCGTGCGCACGACCGCGCAGGAGACCATCGCCCACTTCCAGGCCATTGCCGCACGGACGCCCCTGCCCATCGTCGTCTACAACATCCCAGGCAACGCCGGAAATCTCATCACCGCAGAAATCGCCAGCACCTTGGCGGATCTTGACCCTGTGGTGGCCATCAAGGAAAGCTCTGGCGACTGGCGGCTCTTCCACGAAACACTTCTGGCCACCCGCGACAGGATCCGCGTGTTCTGCGGTCCCTCTTCCGTCTACGGCGTTGCCGCCACCCTTGCCGGGGCCGATGGGCTCATCGACTGCTTCCCCAATGTGTGGCTCGGTTGCCTGGACATCTGGTCCACCACCCACGACGGCCGCCTTCAAGATGCTTTCGCCCTTCAGGACACCGGTCTTGCGCTCACCCACCTCTTCACCTCGGGCGGGCGCACCCTTTATCCGGCAACCAAGGCTGCCATGGATGCTCTCGGCCTTCCTGGCGGCGGGCTGCCCCGTCCACCGCTCCTCCCTCTCAAGGGCGCGCCCCTTGCAGAGTTGGAGTCAGCCCTTGGCACCCTCTTGCCGGACTTGAAGCCCGCCGCCTGAGCCGGCCCCGCACCAAAACGGCATCACGCCCTAGGACACACCCATGGATCTTGGAATCGCCGGCCGCAAAGCCATCCTGACGGCCGCCAGCAAGGGGTTGGGCCGCGCCTGTGCCCATTCTCTCGCCGCCGAAGGCGTCAACCTGACGCTGAATGCCCGCACGCCCGAAACCTTGGCCCAAACCGCTGAGGAGATCCGCGCCGCCCACGGCGTGGAGGTCACCGAAGTCGCCGCCGACGCCACCACCTTTGAAGGCCGCAAGGCCCTCCTCGCCGCCTGCCCCGACCCCGACATCCTGGTCGCGAACCCCGGCGTGCGCCAGGTGCCGACGCCGTTCGAGGCCATCGACGGCGAAGAGTGGCGGCGCTGGCTGGAGGAACACTTTCTCTCCTCCATCGAACTCATCCAAAGCGTCACACCGGGCATGAAGGCGCGCAAGTTCGGCCGCGTCGTGTCCATGTCGGTGAGCTTCATCAAGTTTCCGCAGATCGGCTTTGCCCACTCCCACGCCGCGCGTCTTGCCCTGTCAGGGGCCATTGCCGCAACCGTGCGCGACCTCATCGGCCACAACGTCACCATCAACACCGTGTGCCCTGGCCTGTTCGACACCGACGCCCTTCACACCAACCTTCACGGCCACGCCAAACGCGGCAACACCACCTATGAGGCCATTGTGGAGGACCGTATCAAAGGCTGCCCCGCGGGCCGGTTTGCCGACCCCAAAGAGTGCGGCGATCTGGTGGCGTTCTTGTGCTCGGCCCAGGCAGGGTTCGTCAGCGGCCAGAACATCGTCAATGATGGCGGCGTCTATCAGGGTCTGTTCTAAGCCATGCGGGTGGCATTGGTATCAGGCGGCGGCCGCGGTCTCGGGGCGGCCATCGCGCACAAGCTTCTTGCCGACGGATGGGCCGTCTCCATAGGCGCACGGCGCCCGCAGGAGGTTGCCGACAGGTTCGCGGACGCGTCGGCGACGCCTGTTCACACCGCAAGGTTCGACGCCGACGATCCGGAGACGGCAGACGCTTGGGTGCATGCAGCGGCTGCGCACTTCGGTCGTCTCGACGCGCTCGTCAACAACGCCGGCCTGTTGAAGATGGTCAGCTTCGACAAAGGCACCGAGGCCGACCTTGACGACATGTGGCAGGTCAACGTCAAAGCCCCGTTTCGCTTGATCCGCGCCGCCCTGCCTCACCTAAGGGCCAGCGGTCAGGGCCGCGTTGTGAACATTGCCTCCACCGACGGCAAACGCTACCGCGACGCCACCACCTCGCTCGGCTACGTGATGACCAAGCACGCCCTTGTGGCCATGACCCATGCCTGCCGTTTTGCCGGCTGGGACGACGGGGTGCGCGCCACGGCCATTTGTCCCGGCGCCATCGATACGGAAATGATTGCAGGGATCCCAGGGGTCACCCCCGTCGCAGAGCGCCTTCAGCCCACAACGGTTGCCGACATCGTCGCCTTCCTCCTCAGCCTGCCCAATCAGGCGAGCGTCCCTGAGTTCATCGCAAACACCCGTTT
>JBCDCF010000282.1:0-5340 GCA_039182345.1 Pseudomonadota bacterium | reverse complement strand
TGCTCGCCGCCTGACAGCTGGCTCCCCATGTGGCCCGCCCGCTCCTTCAGCCGCGGGAAAAGGTCGAACACCGTTGCAACGGTCCACGGCGAGGCGCTGGTTTCTGCCGGCGCGCGGGCGGTGGCGGTGAGGTTTTCCGTCACCGTGAGGGCGGGGAACACACGCCGTCCTTCAGGCACCAGGCCCAGGCCCCGGCTTGCGATCTGAAAGGGGCGACGTCCGTCGATGCGCTCGCCCTCGAAGGTGATGGTGCCTGCGCGCGGGGTCAGGAAACCGAACAGGGTGTGGACGGTGGTGGTCTTGCCCATGCCGTTGCGGCCAAGGAGGGAGACCACCTCGCCAGCCTCCACGGCAAAGGTGATGTCGAAAAGGACGCGGCTTGGCCCGTATCCGGCCTGAAGGGCGTTGACCTCAAGCATGGCCGGATGGGGCGTTGTCGAAGTGCCCCTCCTCTTCGCCCAGATAGGCATCAAGCACGGCCTGGTTGGCGCGCACCTGTGCCGGGGCACCGCTTGCGATCACAGCGCCATTGACGAGCACGGTCACCCTGTCGGCAAGGGAGAAGACGGCGTGCATGTCATGGTCGATGAGGAGGATGGGGACGGTGTGGCGGGCCTGGTCGAGAAGGGCAATCAGGGGTTCCACCTCCTCAGGCCCTGTCCCTGCCAAAGGCTCGTCCAGGAGGAGGATGCGCGGCTCGGTGGCAAGGGCGACCGCGATCTCAAGCTTGCGATGCTCGCCGTGGGAGAGTGTGGCGACCCTAAGGTGCGCGCGCTCTGAAAGGCCGACACGGGCAAGGACCGCCATTGCCTCCTCGTTCAGCGCTGCCTCTTTCGCAACGGGCTTGAAGAAGCGAAAGCTCGTGCCGCGGCGGGACTGAAGGGCGGTGGCAACGTTTTGAAGGGCGGTAAAGTCCTCCATCAGGCAGGTGATCTGGAAGGTGCGGCCGAGCCCCCAAAGGGCGCGGCGGTAGACGGGCGCGCCTGTGATATCGCGCCCATAAAGGAGGACGCGGCCTGCATCGGGCGCCACCTCACCGCAGATTTGCTTGACCAAGGTCGTCTTGCCGGCGCCGTTCGGGCCGATCACGGCGTGCACCTCGCCAGGCTCCACCGTCAGGCTCACATCGTCGGTGACGACGAGGCCGCCATAGCTCTTCTTCAAGCCTTCAATGGCAAGGGGCGGGGGGCTCATGAGCCGTCCTTGCGGGTGGAGAACACACCGACGATCCCGCCGCGGGCGTAAAGGGCGACGAGGATGAGGATGGGGCCCAAAACCACCTTCCAGTTCTGCGCAATGGTGAGGGAGGCGGCGTGAAGGCTTGCCCCGATGCTCTCGCCGTCCGCTGGGAAGAGGGGGGCAAGCACATCCTTGAAGACGAAGGGGATGGCGTCTTCAAGGCCGAGCAGGATCAGCGCGCCCCACAACGCGCCATGGAGCCGCCCGATCCCGCCGATGACGAGGATGATGATGAGGTCGGCACTGCGCCCCCAGGACATGTAGGCGGGGCTCACGAACTCGGTCAGGTTGGCAAGGAGGACGCCTGAAACGCCGCAGATGGCCCCTGCGATGACGAAGGCCACAAGGCGGTAGCGGTCGACGGGATAGCCGAGCGCCGACATCCGCTTGTCGCTCTGGCGGATCCCCGACAGGACGCGGCCGAAGCGCGAGCGCACGATCAGCGCGCACAGCCCGTAGCAAAGGGCGAGCGCCACGACGACGGCGTAGTAGAACGCCACATCGTTCTCAAGGATGGAGGAGCCGAAGACGGTGGACCGGCTCCACAGCGTCAGCCCGTCATCCCCGCCATAGCGGGCAAGGCTTGTGGCGCCGAAATAGGCCATTTGGCTGAGCGCCAGCGTGATCATGATGAATTGGATGCCGCTGGTGCGAACCGACACCGCCCCCATCAAAAGACCGAAGGCGGCGCAAATGAAGAGCGCCAGCGGCAAGGTGAGCGCAAGGTCTTCCAGAAAGTGCTCGGCGGAGATGCCGATCACATAGGCGCCGATGCCGATGAAGGCGGCGTGGCCGAAGGAGACCATGGCGCCATAGCCGAGGATCAAATCCAGGCTGAGCGCGGCAAGGGCGAAGATCATGATCCGCGCCGCGATGGTGAGGAGGAACGCCCCGTCGCCGCCTGCCACCACCAAAGGCAACAGCGCAAAGGCGGCGATGAAGAGGAGCGGCGAGAGGACGCCGGCCCGCAAGAGGCTCGGCCGTTCCGAAAGGGTGGAGGGGGACACAGCCTCTGCCGGAGCCACCGCTCAGCCCTTTGCCGGGAAGAGGCCGCGGGGGCGCCAGAACAGGACCACCGCCATCAACAAATAGATCAGCATGGAGGCAAGGGCGGGGCCCACGGTGTCGGCAGCGCTCGGCGCCAGAATGGTCTTCATGATGTCGGTGGTGAAGGTGCGGCCGAGGGTGTCCACCATCGCGACGATGAGAGCGCCCATGAACGCCCCTTGGATGGACCCGATCCCACCGATGACGATGACCACGAAGCACAGGATGAGGATCTGGTCGCCCATGTGGGATTCCACAGCGACGATGGGCGCCGCCACGAGCCCGGCAAAGCCTGCCAGCATGCCCCCGACGGCAAAGACGAAGAGGAAGAGCCGCTCAATGTCCACACCGAGGGCGGCCACCATGGGCGCGTCGCTGGCGCCTGCGCGCACAAGGGCGCCGACACGGGTGCGCGCCACAGCAAGCCAAAGACCCGCCGCGAGGATGAGACCCACCACAATGACCGCGATCCTATAGACGGGATACTGGAGGGTGTCGGTGATGGGGATTGCCCAATCCAGCGCCTGGGGCACGGGAAGCTGGTAGAGCTGTGTGCCGAAGATGATCTCGATCAGCTCCGTCACGAACAGCAAGATCCCCACGGTGGCGAGCACCTGGGAGAGGTGATCGGCCCGATAAAGCCGGCGGAACACAAGGTGTTCCAGAACAACGGCGATGATGAAGGAGCCGAGGAGCACCAGAGGGATCGTCAGAAGGACGTTTCCCGTCGCCCCGAAGAACACCACACCAAGATAGGCGCCCAGCATATACTGCACGCCATGGGCAAGGTTGATGAAGTCCATGATGCCGAACACCAGCGTCAAGCCGGCGGCGACCAGGAAGAGCAGCACGCCAAGCTGCAGCCCGTTGAGGAGCTGCACGAGGAGGAGCGTCATGTCCATGGGGCGGGTTCTTTAAAGGGGTGAGGCGGCAGGACCAAGGCCCCGCCGCGCTGCAAGGGGTGTGCCGTTACATCCGGCAGTCGGCAGCGTAAACGTCGCCGTAATCGTCGAACACCTTTTCCACCGCGGACATGACGTACTGGCCGTCATCGTTCTTCACCGCCTGGGTGAGGTAAAAGTCCTGCACCGGGAAGTGGTTGGTGTTGAAGGAGAAATCGCCCCGGACGGACGAGAAGTCCGCCGCCTTCAGTGCCTCGCGCACAGCGTCTTTGTCGGAGAGGTCGCCGCCGACGGCATTGACGGCAGAGGCAATCAGGAGCGCTGCGTCATAGCCCTGCGCGGCATAGTGGGAGGGCAGGTAGTCGTAGGCGGCAAGGAAGTTTTCGAAGAACTCCTTGTTGGCGGCATTGTCGAGGTCCATCGCCCACTGGGACGAACCGAAGAGGCCGAGGGCATCGTCTTGCGTGGCCACCATGGTCGCCTCGTCCACGGTGAAGGCGGACAGGAATTTCACCTTGTCGGCGAGCCCTGCCTGGCGGAATTGTTTGACGAGATTGACCCCCATGCCGCCGGGCATGAAGGTGAAGACGGCGTCAGGCTCTGCGGAGGCGATGCGCGCCAGTTCTGCGGAAAAATCCAGGTTGTTGAGGGGGGTGTAGACGGTGTCCACCACCTCGCCTTTGAAGTGGCGCTCAAAGCCCGACACGGCGTCGCGCCCGGCCTGGTAGTTGGGGGCCAGAAGGAACACGCGCTCAAGGTTGTTGTCGGCGGCGTACTTGCCCATCACCTCGTGCACCTGGTCGTTCTGCCAGCTGACGGAGAAGAAGTACGGGCTGCAGCGGCGCCCTGCGATGGTGGAGGTGCCGGCATTGGCGCCGATGACGAAGGTTTCGCTCTCGGTGATGGGGCGGAATACGGCCATCAAAATGTTGGAGAAGATAAGGCCTGTGACAAAGTCCACCTGGTCGCGGCTGATCAGCTCCTGCGCCTTGGTGACGGCATAGTCGGGCTTCAACTCGTCATCCACGAGGATCACCTCGACGGGGCGGCCGCCCATCTCGTTGCCTGCCTTTTCAAGGCCGAGACGGAAGCCGTCATAAAGGTGTTTGCCCAAGACGCCCGGGGGGCCGGACATGGTGGCCATGAAGCCGATTTTGACTGGATCTTCGTTGGCGCTTGCCGGAGCGACGAGTCCGGCCGCCAACGCAACTGCGCCAAGAAAAGCGCCTGCGCGCGTGCCCATTTTCATGATTGCTCCCGTGTCCGTGGTGGTTCGGATCTGTATCTAACCGACAAGGCAATGGACATTGGCCGCCCCTGTCAACCCAGGGCCCTCGGCGCAGCGTGGAACGGCTTTGCCGCGTGTGCTTTGATGGATGGCCGACTTCAGCCACAGATGGAGAGCTTGTGACCTACACCCTGCCGATCAAGATCATGTTTCAGCACTGCGACCCGGCGGGGATCGTGTTCTACCCACGCTACTTCGAGATGATCAACGAGACCGTCGAGACCTTCTTCGAGGAGGCCATCGGCTACCCCTTTGCCACCATGCACGGGCGCGACGGCCGCGGCGTGCCCACCGTCACCATCGCCGCCGACTTCAAGGCCCCGAGCCGTCTGGGGGATGTTGTGGACTTTGCCATGACCATCGTGAAGGTGGGCAACACAAGCCTTGGCTATGAGCTGAAAGCCTCATGCGCCGGTGAGGTGCGCCTTGAGGCCACGGGCACCTTGGTGCACATCAACGACCAGTCGGGCCGCCCCGTCCCCTGGTCGGACGAGGTGCGCACCAAGCTTAAGGAAGCGGCCGCGTTTTAGGGTGAGGACCCTCAGCCCCGCTCGTCCTTGAAGCGGGGCGGCTTGAAGCTCCCCTCGAAGCTTTTGGCAATGCTGCCAGGCGCCACCACCTCAATGTCGGGCGTGATCTCGAAGGTGTGCTTGATGATGCCTGCCACCGTGTCCGTCGCGTCGGCGGGCGCTGCGGGCGCAGGCTCCATAAAAAGTTTGAGGTGATCGGCCGTCCCGTCGAAGGTGATGGCGACGCGAAAGTCGGCCACTTCGGGCGTGCGGAACATCAGGTCTTCAAAGTCGGTGAAGCCGATATTGACGCCGCGCACCTTCACGAACCCTGCGGTGCGATGGGTGTGCTTGA
>JBCDCF010000281.1:0-5352 GCA_039182345.1 Pseudomonadota bacterium | reverse complement strand
GTTTTGAACAGGCTGTCGGACCTGCGTGAGCGCGTCTGGCTCACCACCGCTGGCGAGATTGCGCGTGTGGCCGCCGCGGGGCATGGCATCGCACGGGACTGAGGGGGCCACCTTGCCTGGCGATCTTCTCATCAAAGGCGCCGCAGTCCTGACCTCTGCCCAGGCGTGTGAGGCGAGCGCTGGGGATATCCTGATCCGCGACGGCATCATTGCGCAGGTGGGACCGGGCCTTGTGGCGGACGGTGTGCCGGTTTTCGACGCCGACGGGTGCCTTGCAATCCCCGGTCTCATCAACGCGCACGTTCATTCGCCGGGCAACCTCATGCGCGGGACGTTGGACGGTCTGCCGCTTGAGATTTTCATGCTGTACGAGGTGCCTCCCCTCGCCGAGGCGGCGGAGGATCCTGACCTTGTGCGCATCCGCACCCTTTTGGGGGCCGCGGAGATGCTGAAGCTTGGCATCACCTCGGTCTTGGATGATGCGTTCTTTGTGCCGCTTGTCTCTCGGCCGGCCATCGATGCGCTGGCAGGCGCTTACGCCGAGATCGGGATGCGGGCGACCGTCAGCCTCGATCAACCCCTTGTGGTGGAGTACGAAAAGTACCCGTTTCTTGAAGACCTTTTGCCCGCCGCGGCAAAGCGCACGATGGAGGCCGCGCCGCGGGAAACCGCCGCTGGCATGCTGAACCACTACGCCCACTTGATTGACCGCTGGCATGGGGCAGCGGATGGGTTGATTGGCGCTGCGGTGTCCTGTTCAGCGCCCCAGCGTGCAACGCCCGACTATCTTGTGGCGCTGGCCGACCTCTCCCGCGCCCACGACATCCCTTATGTCTGCCACATCCTGGAGACCAAGCTTCAGCGTGTTTTGGGGGAGGAGAAGTACGGCCGTTCGCTGGTGCGGGTCGCCGACGACATTGGCATTTTGGGGCCGCAGATGCAGGTGATCCACGCCATCTGGGTGGATGAGGAGGACATTGCGCTCCTCGCCCGGTCCGGCGTGACGGTGGCGCATAATCCAGTCTGCAATTTGCGGCTTGGAAGCGGTGTCATGCCCTTCCGTGCCCTGCGCGAGGCTCGCGTGCCCCTTTGCCTTGGGACGGGCGAGGCGATCAGCGACGACAGCCACAATGTCTGGGGCGCCATGAAGGCTGCCGCGACAGTCCATGCCATCGCAACGCCAGACTTTGATGAGTGGCCCACTGCCGTTGAGGTGCTCGAGGCGCTGTGGGACGGTGGGAGCCGTGCCATGCGCCGGCCGGAGACCCTCGGCCGTCTTGAGCCTGGCGCCGCGGGTGACGTTGCGCTCCTCGACAGCAACGCGCCGTCCTTCCTGCCGCTGCACGACATTCGCCGCCAGCTTGTCCTGTGCGAGGCGGGGCGGGGGGTGCGCCACACCGTCGTCGGCGGCCGCCTAGTGGTGAAGGATGGGCAGCTCCTCACCATCGATGAGGCGGCCCTTGTGGCATCCGTCCGCGCCCTTGAGCCGACGCTGAAACAGATGGCGCGTGATGTGCGGCGCGAGGCGGAAGGGCTGGAGCCCTACTACCGTGCCATGGTGCGCCGCGCTGCCGCCCGCGATGTGGGGTTCACCCGCTGGGTGGGCCACTAAGGGCCGTTTCCGTAGAGCGCGCCGAGTGCAGCGTCGAGCGCGGCGGTGGCCTCTTGCGCATCGGGGTTTTTCGACAGCCGCTCGGCCTTGGCAACGTCGGCTGCCGCCTGTTCGATGGCGGCAAGGTCGAGGTCCACATGACGGCCATCCCGCCACAGCACCCGCCCCGCCGTCATCACGAAGCGCACGTCGGTCCCCTTGGTGCGCGACACAATGGCCTCGGCAATGCCTGTGTCGGGATCGCAGTAGGCACCGCGCGCAGGGGCAAGCGCCACGGCCGTAAGGTCGGCGGCAAGGCCGGGGGCGATGCGGCCGAGCGTGCCCGCGTGCTGCATCGCCCTTGCGCCGTGGCATGTGGCGGCGGCAAGGAGTGTTCCTGCGTCCAGCCAGTGGGGATCGGGCGGGGTGCGCGCGAGGGCAGCCATCAGCTTCAGTTCGCCGAGGAGATCCTCGTCATCGTCAAGGGCCGTGTTGTCCGTCCCGAGCGCAACCGGAACGCCAGCAGCCACCAGCGCCCCGACGGGTGCAATGCCGTTGGCAAGGCGAAGGTTCGAGCCAGGATTGTGCACCACCGTGACGCCGGTGGAGGCGGCCACCAAAACATCCTCCGCCGTGACGTGGACGGCATGGGCAAGCACCGTAGACGGTCCCAGAACGCCAAGCCGATCCAGATGGCGCAGCGTTCCCTCAGGGTAGAGCTCCCGGCAGACTTTCGCCTGTGTCGGACTTTCAAGGCAGTGGAGGTGAATGCCGATCCCGCGACCCATCGCATGGGCGCCGATGGCACGCCACAGGTCGTCGGACACCCATTGCGGGCCCGCAGGTCCCCAACAGAGCGTCACCAGAGGGTGGCCCTCGTAGTCGGCCAGGAGGCGGTCCATCAGCGTGATCAGCGAGGCGGCATCGGGCGCGTAAGGGGAGGTGGCGCCGGCGGCCATGCGGCGCGCCGGCGCTGGAAGCGGGCCAAGATCGTCGAGGGTGAAGGGCGGGTAGACCACAAAGCCGCGGTCCTGCGCGCCGACACAAAAGGTCACCCGCAGGCCCGCCTCCACATAGGCGTTGATTTGGCCGCGCACCTCCGCCTCATAGTCGCCCGTCCCGTAGGCATAGTTGGCGTGGACGGTGGCGGTGACGCCGTGGGCGATCATCTGCGCGGCGGCAAGTTTCGTGAACGCGGCCCCGTCGGGCGCTCCCCTCCGACGTCGCGCATTGATCCAGCGCTCAAGGGGGAGATCGGCAAAGCCGAGCTGGATCTGGCTGAGGCCCCGCCCGTGCTGATGGGCATTGATGAGCCCCGGCAGGAGGACCGTGCCATCGAGCCTCAGCCTCTCCGCCTCCCGATAGCGTGCGCTGACGCTCTCGTGAGGACCCACCGCGGCCACCAAAGGCCCATCCACCGCCACCGCCCAACCCTTTTCGACGCGCGCGCTCTCAGGGTCTGGCAAGACGGCGTCGGGCAGGAGGAGGGTGGTCAGAACATGCGCTCCGGCAGGAACGTTGCGATCTGCGGCACGGCGATGAGCAGCGCCACCATCGCCAGCATGATGACCACGAAAGGCAGCGCGCCGATGATGACGTCCGTCAAAGGGCCTTGCCCGCGCACGCCCTGCACCACGTAAAGGTTCATGCCGATGGGTGGGGTGATGAGGGCCACCTCCATCATGATGACGAGAAACACGCCGAACCAAACCGGGTCGATGCCGAAGTGAAGCACAATGGGCATCACCACAGGAATGCTTGCCACCATCATGGACAAGGTTTCAAGGAAGCATCCAAGCACAAGGTAGAAGACGACGAGGAGGAGCATCACCTCAAGGGGGGTGGAGGCAAAGCTTGCCACCAAAGCCGTCAACGCCTGCGGCACACCCATGATGCCGATGATGAAGTTCAAGAACTGTGCGGCGACGAGGATGAGAAGGATCATCGCTGAAAGGCGCACGGTGGATAGGAACGCCCCGTGCAGCATGGCGATGGACAGACGCCTTTGCACCGCAGCCATCACCAGAGCGGCGAGCACCCCGAGGGAGGCTGCCTCCGTCGGGGTTGCCCAGCCGAAATAGATGCTGCCCATCACGATGACGAAGATGAAGACCGGCGGGGCAAGATGAACGAGGCTCGTCAATCTTTGGCGCAAGGACAGACGGTCCGGAGCCTCGCCCGCAAGACCGGGGCGAAGCAGCGTTGCAAGCACAATCCACCCCATGAAGAAGGACAGAAGGATGGCTCCGGGGATTAGCCCCGCAATAAACAGTTGGCCGATGGAGGTGTTGCTCATCGACCCGTAGATGATCATGTTGATGGACGGCGGGATGAGGATGCCAAGGGTTGCCCCCGCGGCAATGGAGCCGAGCGCCATCCGCTCATCGTACCCACGCTCCCGCAGGGCCGGGAGCGCCACCGTGCCGATGGTGGCCGCCGTTGCCACAGAGGAGCCTGAGACGGCGGCAAACAATCCGCTTGAGGCAACATTGGTGTGGAACAATCCGCCTGGCCAACGCCCCACCAGCCCGCCAAGGGCACCATACATCCTGTCGGAGATGCCTGAGCGCAGGAGGATTTCGCCAAGAAGAATGAAGAGCGGGATGGAGGTGAGGATGAAGTCGTTCAGAACACTCCACGTGTTGCTGCCGAACACCATCAAGGTGGGGAGGCCAAGGTAAAGGAGACCGCCGAGCGCTGCCGTCAGAAACAGTGCGGCCGCAACGGGGATGCCCACCAGCATCATCGCCAGCATCAGCCCGAAGCCGAGGAGGGCTGTGGGGCCGTCAATCACGGTGTTTCATCCGGATGTGGCTCGCCCACACCGCGGTCGCGCAGGGACTTCTTCTCCTCCTCAAGCTCATCGTTGAGGGAGCGTGGGCCGTACCAGCGGTCAAGCTGCGCCCTGTCCGTTACAATCAGCCACACCGCGTGGACACAGGCGGCCGCGGCGATGACGGCAAACACCACAAGGCCTGCGACCCATATGGACTGCGGCCACCACAATGGCGTCATCAAAGGCGTTCCGGACAGGCTTTGGAACTCGATGCTTTCCTGCAGCGCAACCGTGCTGCGCCAGGCCATGAAGACGGCGAAAATGGCAATGGCCGCCAGCGATAGGACGTCCAGCACAAGCCGCACGGCCCTTGGCAAAATGCCGACGAAAATGTCGATGCGGATGTGGGCGCGCTCCAAAAGCGTCCACCCGAAGCCGAATGCCGCCACCACAGCGACCGCATAGCCGCCCAGTTCATCGGCCCCCTGCAGCGAGGCGGAGAACACCTTGCGCAAGATGACCTCCACCCCGACGAGCACGGCAAGGCCCAAAAGGGCCCAGCCGGCAAGGATCGCCCCCACGCGGCTTGGCCCCGCAAAGACCTTCTGCAACGGGTTGACCGCCGGCGCGTCGGCCGGCGGCTCCCCCTTCAGTGCGGTCATTCGATGGTGAGGCCGGCAGCCGCGCCCACAGTCTCATTCCATTTGGCCGTGCACTCGGGGTCCACGGCGTTACAGGTGTCGCGCCAGATGGGCAGCACCGCCTCCTTGGCGGCCTCGGCAATCTTTGCCTGATCGTCGTCGGTCAACGTCACCATCTGCATGTCGAACTTGGTGTGGTCGGTGCAGGCATCATCGCCCACATCAAGTTCGACATGCAGATGGTGACGTTGACCGACGACGATCAGGCAAAGATCGCCGAGGCCGCCAAGGAGGCGGTGCTGCCCATCTGGCGCGACACCTGTAACGCCGTCGACCCCGAGTGC
>JBCDCF010000280.1:0-5354 GCA_039182345.1 Pseudomonadota bacterium | reverse complement strand
CGTCGGCCACTATGGCGTGTTCAACGGCTCGCGCTTCCGCAAGGAGATTGCCCCGCGCATTGCCGCTTTCGTGGCCCGCTGGGACCGTCCTGACGGTGTGCAAACGCCCAATGACACAGGCGTTGCCCTGGCCGAGCCCAAAGCGCTCCCCGCCGCGCCGGTGGAGGCTGCGCCCCCGGCGGAGGCCGCCTCGGCAAGCGAGGGCACAGCCATCAGTCAGACCAATGGCGCTACGCCGCCTGCCGCCCCACTCGAAGCGACGCCCGTTGGTTCGACGACGAGTACGGCCACAGAACCCGTTGCCGCCGTGGCCAATGGGTCGGCACCACCTGAGGCGGCCGCCAAGCCCGCTGCGAACGGCCAGCTCGACCCAGCGCGCGCCGCCAATGACGCAGGCCCCGCACCAAAGCCTGCAAAAACCTCCCGCAAGAAGTCCAAGCGCACCAACAGCGCATCAACCCCCGCCAGCACCGGGGCGGGCGACGCGCCGAACTGAGGCGCGCCGAAAGTCTCTACTGTGTGGTTTCAGTCTGAGGGGCCTGAGGGGCCGCCTCCGGCACGGCCTCTTTCAACGCGGCAAGCCATGCCTCTAACCGTGCGGTGTTGACCCCAAGGTCCGACCCGCCGAAACGCAGCCGTGAGAATACGGCAAGGGTGCTGCCGCCGTCGGCGGGGAGCGTGCGCACGCTCACATAGTCGGGAAAACCCATCCACTTAGATCGCACGATGTAGGTGGTGAAGCCGTCGTCGGGGCTGCCAGCAAGGCGCTTGGTGCGGGGCGCTGCCATCGCCACAGTGTCGAACGCTTCCGCCAGAGCTTCGGGCGAGACGGTGAACACAGGCGCCTCGGGCGGCACCAGCAAAACGCCAGCCTCCCCAGGATCCTCTGCAGCCAAGGGGTCTACGTGCCATTCGTCCGGATCGCTGGGCAGCGTGCGGATTGCGACAAGCACGGCAATGGCGGCAACCACAATCACCAACACCACACCGACGGCGATTTTCATCAAAAACAGTCCTTTTCATCTGAACGGACGCGACGATGCGCCGCGCCTTAGGGTTGCGAAGTCTGGCCCGGCTTCGCAAAAGGTGCCCTTATAGGTGACGCCATGGCCGGCCGCAGCCGTATCCACGGGCTGTGGCGTTTGGAGGACGCCTTATGGTCATCGAAGGCCTTCATCATGTGACCGCCATCAGCGGCCCGCCGCAGGACAACGTCCGCTTCTACCAAACCGTTCTGCGACAACGGCTTATTAAGAAGACGGTGAACTTCGATTCCCCCGACACCTACCACCTTTATTATGGCGATCGGATCGGTTCGCCAGGGACCGTCATCACCTTCTTTCCGTTTCTGGACGCTGGCCCCGGCCGTGCCGGACCGGGGATGGCGAGCGCCGTTGCCTATAAGCTGGGCAAGGGCGGGCTGACCGCGGCCATGGAAGCGCTGGCCGACGGTGCGGTGGACTTCGATGGCCCGACGGAGCGGTTCGGCGAGGCGATGATTGTGGTGCCAGACCCCGACGGCATGCCTGTGGAGCTGATCGAGACCGACGATGCGCCCGCCTGGGGTGCCGCGCCCGCCCTCGGCCCGTTCCACTCCGTCACCTTGTGGCTGGCCGCGGCGGAGCGGACAGAGCAGCTCCTGACGGAGGTGATGGGGCTGACATTTGCCGGCGAAGAGAGCGCTGGCGGACGGGTTCGCCGCCGCCTTGCAACGGCCAGTGGCCAGGCGGTGGACCTTGTGGTGGCGGACGAGCCGGCCATCGCGCGGCCAGGGGCAGGCACCATCCACCATGTGGCCTTCCGCGTGGCCAACGAGGATGAGCAGCTGTTCTGGCGCCAGCGCCTCCTGTCGGCCGGCATGCAGGTGACGCCGGTCATCGACAGGCAGTACTTCAATGCCATCTATTTCCGCGAGCCAGGCGGCGTCCTGTTCGAGATTGCCACAGACCCGCCAGGCTTTGCCGTCGACGAGCCTGTGGAGCACCTTGGCGAGACGCTGAAGCTGCCACCCCAGTTCGAAACCCAGCGCGAGGCGATCGAGCGCGCCCTGCCGCCCCTCAAATCCTGATCGAAGCGCCCCGTCAGGACACCATGGTGCGGATGGCAAAGGCGAGCACAGCGACCGCACCGACCCCGCACAGCCACAGCCCCACGAACCAAAGGAGCTTTCGCGTCACGAGTGGTAGCCTTTGGACGGGTCCAGCTTGCCCCTGAACACCCAGTACGCATACGCCGTGTAGCCGAGGATGAGGGGGATCAACACTATCGCCCCCACGAACATGAAGAGCTGGGATTTGAACGGCGAGGCCGCATCGTAAATCGTCACCGATGTGGGGATGATGTAGGGCCACATGGAAATCCCGAGCCCGCCGAAGGTGATGAGGAACAGCGTCAAGGCGATCAGAAACGGCGCCGTGTCGTGCCGTTTGATGACGAGGCTGCGGAACAAGGCCAGCGTGAGAGCTGCCACCAGCAAAGGCACGGGCGCGGCGTAGATCATGTTCGGCCAGGCGAACCAGCGGTCGTAGTAGCCAGCCTCCAGGAAGGGTGTGGCAAGGCTGACTGCGATGATGAAGCCAACGGTGATGAGCCCGAACACCCAGGCAAGGCGGCGGGCCTTTTCCTGGGGCTCGTCCTCCACCTTTAAGACGAGCCATGCGGCGCCCAGCAGCGCATAGCCGGCCACAACCGCAAACCCAGTGAGAACGGAAAAGGGGGACAGCCAGTCCCACCAGCCGCCGGCATAGGCACGCCCCTCCACAGCCACCCCCTGGAGGATCGCCCCGAGGATGACCCCCTGGCAGAAGGCGGCAATGGTGGAGCCTGCAATGAACGCCACGTCCCAGGCGGGCTTCAGCCGCTTGGTGCGCCAGCGGAACTCGAACGCGACACCGCGGAACACCAGCGCCAACAGCATGGCAATGACGGGCGGGTAGAGCGCTGGCATGAGGATGGCGTAGGCCAAAGGGAAGGCGGCAAACAGGCCGCCGCCGCCAAGCACAAGCCAGGTCTCGTTGCCGTCCCACACGGGGGCGACAGAGTTCATCAATAGGTCGCGGTCGGCTTCCTTGGGGAAGAACGGGTAGAGGATGCCAAGGCCAAGGTCGAACCCGTCCAGCGCCACATAGATGAAGATGGCCGCCGCAAGGAGGATCGCCCAGGCGACGGTCAGGTTGATGGAAACGGCCATCACGTCGATCATGGCGCCCTCCTATTCCGCCGGCCGCGGCGTGGGCGGTTCGCCAGGCTCTCGCCCAGGACCGTCTGCGGAAAACTGGACGGCGGGGGTGATGCCGGCGGTGCGGATCGGCCCATCGCGCCGGTCGATCCCGCGTTCACCAGGCAACGGCGGCTTGCCCATAAGGCGGAAGATGTAAAACACCCCCGCACCGAAGACGACGAAGTAGACGACCACATAAGCCATCAATGAGGCGGCAACGGCAGGTGCGCCCAAAGGCGAGACGCTGTCGGCCGTTCGCAAGACGCCGTAGACGGTGAAAGGCTGGCGGCCCACCTCCGTCGTCAGCCAACCGGCGATCACTGCCACAAGGCCTGCAGGTCCCATCATCACGGCGAAGCGGTGGAAGAGGGGCGCGTCATAAAGGCGCCTGCGGTAGCGCAGGTAAAGGCTCCACACGCCGGTCAGCACCATCAACATGCCGATCCCCACCATCACGCGGAAGGCGAAGAACACGATCCCCACAGGCGGCTGCTCGTCCAGCGGGACGGATTTGAGGCCCGTCAGAGCACCATCCCAGGTGTGGGTGAGGATCACCGAGGACAGGTGCGGAATACAGATCGCATAGTCGAGCCGCTGCGCTTCGGGGTTTGGAATGCCGAACAGGCACAGGGGCGCCCCGTCCGGATAGTCCTCGTAGTGCCCTTCCATGGCGGCGACCTTGGTGGGCTGGTACTTCAAGGTGTTCAGACCATGCTGATCGCCCAGAAATACCTGGATCGGCGCGACGATGGCGGCCATCCACATGGCCATGGAAAACATCGTCCTGACGCCCTTGTTGTCCTTGCGGCCCTTCACGAGGTGATAGGCACCGACGCCGCCCACAATGAAGGCGGTGGTGAGGTAGGCGGCCGTCAATGTGTGGGCAAAGCGGTAAGGGAAGGACGGGTTGAAGATGATCTGCCACCAGTCCGCCGGCATGAACTGCCCGTTCTCCGCAATGGTGAAGCCCACGGGCGTCTGCATCCACGAGTTCACCGACAAGATCCACGACGCCGATACCGCCGTGCCGATGGCCACCATCAGGCAGGCCACCATGTGCAAGGTGTTGCCCACCTTTTCCCGCCCGAACAGCATGATGCCGAGGAAGCCTGCCTCAAGGAAAAAGGCGGTCAGCACCTCGTAGGCCATCAACGGACCAAGCACGGGCCCTGTCTTGTCGGCAAAGACGGACCAGTTGGTGCCGAACTGGTAGCTCATGGTGAGGCCGGAGACGACGCCCATGGCAAAGGCGACGGCAAAGATCTTCACCCAGAACTTGAAGAGCTGAAGGTAGGCTTCGTCGCGCGTGTAGAGCCACATGCCGTTGAGGACGGCAAGGAAGCTCGCAAGGCCGATGGTGAAGGCCGGGAAGATGAAGTGGAACGCAACCGTAAAGCCGAACTGGATGCGGGCCAGCAAGGTGGCGTCGAAGGTGTCGAGCATGGGGCGTGTCCGCTGGCAGGTTCAGCTCTGAGGCACCCTAACGCACAACGACAGGTGGGTCTCTCACACGCCCGCGGGACGATGTCGCACGGGCCGTTCTATCAGCTCTGCAATTCCGGCAGGTCTTTGAAGAGGTGCAGTGCCTCAGGGTTGGAGAGTGCCTCCTGGTTCTTCACCGCGCGGCCGTGCACCACATCGCGCACCGCAAGCTCGGTGATTTTGCCTGACTTCGTGCGCGGAATGTCGGCAACGGCGACAATCCTTGCAGGCACATGGCGGGGCGAGGCGCCCTTGCGCACCTTGGCCTTGATGGCGGCGGTGAGGTCGTCGGAAAGCTCCGCCCCATCGGCAAGACGCACGAAGAGCACCACGCGCACATCGTCCTGGAACTCCTGGCCGATGGCGAGGGCTTCGATCACTTCGGGGATCTGTTCCACCTGGGCGTAGATTTCCGCCGTCCCGATGCGCACGCCGCCGGGGTTCAGCGTGGCGTCGGAGCGGCCGTGGATGATGATGCCGCCGTGCTCGGTCCACTCGGCAAAGTCGCCATGGCACCAGGTGTTGTCGAACCGGTCGAAATAGGCGCTGCGGTACTTCTCGCCCTCAGGGTCGTTCCAGAACATGACGGGCATGGACGGGAACGGCTTGCGGCACACAAGCTCGCCTTTGCCTGAGGGCATGTGGGTGCCGT
>JBCDCF010000279.1:0-5371 GCA_039182345.1 Pseudomonadota bacterium | reverse complement strand
GACGGGGATCCTCGACCCCGATTCCACCTTCGAAAACATGATCGACCTGCGCGATGCCATCGAGGCCGGCATTGTCGAAGGCCCGCGCATGTCCTGCGGCGCCTACGCCCTCATCACGGTGATGGGGGGAACGGCGGGTCGCCTCATCGGCGATGAAGGGCGCACAGGCTATTACATGGCCGTCAAAGGGCGCGAGGAGATCGTCCACGAGATCCGCAGGCAAATCAAACACGGCGCCGACTGGATCAAGGTACACGTGACGGGCATCGTCCCGCGCCTTGCCCACAAGGGTGAGTTGTGCGTGTGGACCGAGGATGAGCTAAAACTCATCTGCGACACCGCCCATGAGCTGGACACCCCTGTCATGGGTCACTGCCGCGGCAGCAAGGCCACAAAGCGTGCAGCGGAAGCGGGCTTCGATCTCATCTTCCACGCCACCGCCATGGACGATGATGCGCTCCAAAGCGTGGTCGACCGCAAGATCCCAATCTCCCCCGCCCTCACCTTCCAGGCCAACATGGTGGACTTTGGCGCCAAGATCGGCACCGACCCCGGCCTTCTCGCCATCTTCGAGAACGAGATCCACGACAGCGCGGAGAACCTCACAAAGGCCTACCGCGCCGGCGTGCCTTTGATCACGGGGAGCGAGGCCGGTTTTTCCATGGTGCCTTATGGGGAGTGGCATTTTCGGGAGATGGAAGTCTTCGTGCGGTACTTCGGCCTGTCGCCTTTGGAGGCGATCCAGTGCGGCACAGAGGCCGGCGCCTTTGCCATGAAGCGGGACGATGTGGGCGTGATTGCGCCCGGCAAGCGGGCCGACATCATCATGGTGGACGGGGACCCCAGCCAGGACGTCACCATCCTCGGCGAGACGGACCGCATCCGCCACGTCTTCATCGACGGCAAGGCGAAGGATCTGTCGCCACCGCCGCCCCGCAAGCCCATCCCAGGGTGGACGGTCGCCACCATCGGCAGCCGCCGCCTGACGCGCGAGCTGGCGTTCTCCAACATGCCGCCGCCAGAGCTTCCCGTGCACATCGACGAACTTCACTAACGGCAGCGCCCATGCCTTCCATCACCATCACCGACTATAAGACCGCCGACGCCACCTTGCGTCGCAACGACCTGCGCCAGGCCCACTATGACGAGGCGGCGATCCTCATGAAGGACGTCCTCGTCAACCTCCATGGGGCCGAGCATCGCCTGCGCCGTGTGGTGGAAAACAAAGTGTTTCGGCGCGACTTCTTCCGCTTTTACGAACAAGAGGTCTTTCCGCAGACCCTGGCGGAGACCTTGGCGAGCTTCACCGCCGCGGGCAAAGCCGACCTTGTGGACCTTGGCTATGCGGTGATGCTGAACCTCACGGCCGACTTTTCAGGCGTCGACCGTCCCTTGCGCACCAAGGAGGAGACCGAGACGCTCCTGCGCCTTCTGCGCAGCTTCGGCAAGGCGCCGACCCTTGGCTCCACCTCTGAAGACAAAGCCCCCATCCGCCGCGAAATCAGCGAGGCGTTGGAGGAGTTCGACACCCGCTTCTACGCCCCTTCGGCGGAGCGTCGCCGTGCACTCCTTGCCGATGTCGCCACCGGCAAGGCCAGCGAGGACGACCTCCCCCGCGACGTTCTCACAATGCTTCTTCAAAACGAGGAGACGGCCGCAACGCCCCACGACATCCTCATGAAGGAGATGGCGTTTTTCCTCCTGGCAGGCGCCTTCACCTCCATCCACTCCATGACCCATGCCACCCACGAATTGTTCGACTGGCTGGAGCGCCACCCTGACGAGGCGGACAGGCTGCGCACCGACAAACTGTTCATCCAGCGCTGCGCCCATGAAAGCATCCGCCTCCACCCCTCAAGCCCCGTGGCGCGGCGCAGGGCAACGGCACCGGCCACAGAGCTTCCAAGCGGCGAGACGGTGGAGCCTGACGACATCATCGTCATCGACCTGTTGACCGCCAACAAGGACAAAGGCGTGTTCGATGAGGACGCGGCCGAGTTCAACCCGCTGCGCGATGGCGGGAAGTCCCCCTATGGCCTGTCGTTCGGCACCGGCATGCACGCGTGCATCGGCCGGCAGCTGGCCGCCGGCGTCCTGCCGTCGGAGGGGACCGACCCGCAGACCCACCAGTACGGCACCATCGCCCTCATCTTGATGGCGCTCCTTGATGCGCACGCACAACCAGACCCCGACAACCCGCCGCAGATGGATGTGAAGTCGGGCCGCCCCAACTGGGCGAGCTATCCCGTGCGGTTCGGCAAGGGCTAGCGCGTGGCGACCGTCACCATCGACACCTTCGAGGGCGCTGCCAGTGCCTTGCGCAACCCCGACCTTGCCCAGGCCCTTTACGACGAGGGCGCCGTGGTCATGGCAGACGCCCTCATCGTCCTGCACGGCGAGGAGCACCGCAAACGCCGCCACATGGAGTTCGGCGTCTTCCGCCGCAACTTCTTCCGCTGGTACGAGACAGAGGTGTTTCCAAAGACCCTGGAAAGCACCATCGCGCCCGACATTGCGCGCGGCCGCACGGACGTTGTGGACCTTGGCTACCGCGTCACCATGAACCTGACGGCCGACTTTGCCGGCATCGACCGCCCTGACAATTCGCCCGAAGAGACTGCAGCGCTCTTAAAGCTTGTGGTCACCTTCAGCGAGGGCGCCACCCTCGTCCATTCCACCCGCGACAAGGACGAGGTGCGCGAGGAGGTCCGGGCCGCGCTCGCCGTGTTCGAGGAACGTTTCCTCGCCCCCGCCATTGACAGGCGCAAAGGTCTGATTGCCCTCTTCGAGGCCGGTGAGATTGCCGAGGAGGATCTCCCGCGGGACGTTCTGACGGTCCTTTTGCGCAACGAGGATCGCCTGCCCCTCCCGCCTGACGTGTTGACCCGCGAGATTGCCTTCTACCTCCAGGCGGGCGCCCACTCCACGGCAAACTCCACAGTGCACGGGCTGAACAGGGTGTTCGAGTGGCGCGCTGCCCACCCGTCCGACGCTGAGCGATTGCGCACCGACCCCTTGTTCCTGCAGCGCTGTGTGCACGAGAGCCTGCGCCTTCACCCGGCAAGCCCCGTCGCCTGGCGCAAGCCGATGGCCCCCATCACCTTGACCGATGGCCGCGAGGTGAACGAGGGCGACCGCCTCGTCATCGACCTTCAGGCCGCCAACCGCGACCGCTCCATCTTTGGCGACAATGCCGATGCGTTCGACCCCAACCGCGCCATCCCGCCAGGCAAGTGGCCGTTCGGGCTCACCTTCGGCTTCGGTGTCCACGCGTGTCTTGGCCGCGATCTTGATGGCGGCCTCATCCCCCGCGGCGACAGCCTGCCAGGCGACCATCAATACGGCACGGTGACGTTGTTCATCCGCAGGCTTCTGTCTGCAGGCGCGCGGCTTGACCCTGACGACCCGCCCACCCAGGCGACCTACACAGAGCGCGCCAATTTCGGCCGCTACCCCATTGTTTTCGACCCCGACCTCAGGTGGACCTTATGAGCCAGGCGATCGTGACAGGCGGTGCAGGCGATATCGGCCTTGCCATTGCCGCCCGCCTTGCCGAAGACGGCTACCGCGTCGGCCTCCTCGACCTTTCACAGGACGCTGTGGACAAGGCCGCCCACGCCATCGAAGGCGCCGTCCCCCTTGCCGCCGACGTCACCGACCAGGCCGCCGTTGAACGGGCGCTCGATGGGTTCGGCCAGGCCCCCACCCTCGTGGTCAACAATGCGGGGATCGGCCGGTTCGGTCCCCTCACAGACCTTTCCCTTGCCGATTTCGAGGCGGTGTTGAAGGTGAACCTTGTGGGCGCCTTCATTGTCGCCCAGGCAGCGGCACGGCGGATGATGGCGGCCGGCGGCGGGTCGATCGTCAACATCACCTCCATAGGCGCCATTGCGGCAGCCCCCCTTGGCGGCGCCTATGGTGCGGCAAAGGCCGGCCTTGCCAAACTGACCGAGCAGATGGCGCAGGAGTGGGGGCCTGAGGGCGTCAGGGTGAACGCCGTCGCCCCAGGCTTCATCGATGCAGGCCTCTCCTCCCAGTTCCTCGCCGACCCAGGCGTGAGGGCACTGCGCGAAGGCGCCGTCCCCACGCGGCGGCTCGGCGAAGGGCGCGATGTGGCCGACGCCGTCGCATTCCTCGGCTCGGACGCGGCCTCCTACATCAACGGCCAGCAGATTGTGGTGGATGGCGGCGTGGTGGTGAGCCTCCTCAGCCAACTCCCCCGCGAGCCACGCAAGGGCGCGTGAGGATGGCACGCTCCACCGCCTTCATCCTCACAGGTGGCGTCGGCCATCCTTTCGATGAGACCGCCCCCGCCCTTGCCGCCATCCTCGACGCCCACGGCTTTGACACGACGGTGACTGAGGACATCGAAGCCGGCCTCCTCGAGCTTGGCAGCCACGATCTCCTCGTCGTCCATTGCCTACGCTGGACCATGACCCAGCACGAAAAGTACGCCGCCTTGAGGGCCGAACACGCCTTCAGCCTGTCGGAGGATGGCCGTGCCGCCATCAAGCGCCACATGGCAGGCGGCGGCGGGCTTCTCGGCATTCACACCGCCAGCATCTCGTTCGATGACTGGGACGAGTGGGGCGACCTCCTTGGCATCAGATGGGTCTGGGGCCACTCCCACCACCCCGACATCATGCCGCTCACGGTGCGTGCTGCCGAAGGGGTGGCATTGCCGCATTGGGCAAAGGTGCCGCCGCCGGTGACGGACGAACTCTATAGCGACCTCGCCCTTGCCCCCACCACAAAGGTCCTTCTTGAGGCGCGCGCGGAAGGTGGCCCCTTTCAACCCGTCCTAACCCTCACCGACCATGGACCGAGCCGCGCCGCCTATGTGGCGTTCGGCCATGATTTTCGCGCCTTTGAGAGCGATGCCATGAAAGCCACCATCGGCGGCGCAGCGTCATGGACGGCCAGGCAGGGTGCCAGCACCTCCCTGGAGGCCACCCTATGAAGGCGCCTGAGGGACTGTCGGTTCTGATCACCGGCGGCGGGTCGGGGATTGGCGCTGAGACCGCCGTCTATCTTGCGGAGCATGGTGCGAAGGTGACCATCACAGGGCGGCGCGAGGAGGCGCTCGCCAAGGTGGCTGAGGCCATCGGCCCCGCCTGCTGCACTGTGGCAGGCGACGTTGCCGTCGCCGCCGATCGCGCCCGCATGATGGACGCAGCCATTGCCCATGGCGGTGGGCTCGACGGTCTTGTCAACAATGCCGCCAACATGGTGCGCGGGCCCATCTCAGAGCTTGATGAAGAGGCGGTGCGGGAGGTGTTCAACACCAACGTCGTCGCCGGGATGATGCTGACGGGCCTTGCCGCGCCTCGCCTTGAAGAGCGCAGCGGCGCCGTGATCTTCCTCGGCTCCG
>JBCDCF010000278.1:0-5372 GCA_039182345.1 Pseudomonadota bacterium | reverse complement strand
GCCCGTGTTGATGGAGAAGCCTCTTCTGACCGATACATCAGACATCCCGGCTTTAACGGATCTGGCCGCGCACTACCCTGCGCCAATTTGGGTGGCGATGGAGTATCGCTACATGCCGCCCATCGCCGCCCTGCTTGAGGTGATGGAGGATGCGGTGGGACAGCCCGTCATGTTGGCCATCCGCGAGCACCGCTTCCCGTTCTTGCAAAAGGTGGGGGACTGGAACCGCTTCAACCGCTTCACGGGCGGGACATTCGTGGAGAAGTGCTGCCACTTCTTCGATTTGATGCGGCTGATCTTAGGGTCCGAACCCGTGCGCGTGATGGCCTCTGCCAGCCAAGCAGTGAACCACCTTGATGAGCGCTATGGGGGCGAAACCCCCGATATCCTGGACAACGGCTATGCCATCGTCGACTTCGCCTCAGGCGCCCGCGCCATGCTTGACCTTTGCATGTTCGCAGAAGGTGCCCGCTTCCAAGAAGAGATCGCCGTGGTGGGCGGACAAGGCAAGGTGGAGGCGTTCGTGCCGGGGCCCGGTCGCTTCTGGCCCGACCGTCTGGGCGCGCCTCCCGTGCCGCGCTTGGTGGTCTCCCCCCGCGCGCCGAAAGGGCCGCAGGACAGGCCCATTCCCGTCGACCCACGTCTCCTGGAAGCCGGCGACCACAACGGCGCCACCTTCTACCAGCACGAGCGTTTTGCCGCCCTCGTGCGCGGCACCCTCAAAACCCCCGAAGTGAGCCTGAGGGACGGTGAAGCGGCGGTGTTGATGGGCCTTGCTGCCCAAAAGTCCGCCGCCACCGGTGAGGCCGTGTCTTTGCTCTGACGCGGCCTTCCGTCCTCAGTTGGATGGGGGCTTCATGTATTTTTCAAGCACGGCGGTGAGGTCTTCCACCTCTTGGGGAAGACGTGCGCAGTAGTCGGCGCCCGTCTGTGTGTAAGGCGCATAGCCCCAGTTCACGGCGAAGTTGGTGAACTCCTCCCCCGTCACCGTGGCGGCGACCATCTCTTCCATCTTCGCCCGCACCTCTTCGGAGACGCCTGAAGGCATGAAGATGCCGCGGATCACCGCCACGTCGATGCGCGCGTCCTCGTTCCAGTCGCCCATGTGCTTGGTGGCGCGCACAGGCTCGTGGCTGATGCCGCTGAGATCGCCTGCGGCTGCCAGAACGTTCAACTCGCCCGCGGCAACATCGGCCAACAGCACAGGCGAGATGATGGCCCCTGCCTGCACCTGGTTGGCGAGGATGGCCTTTTTCAAAGGACCGCCGCCGCCGAAATTGATGATGTTGTAGTCGAGCCCGTTGGCGCCCCTGATGGTGGAGGCCACAAAGTCGGTGGCGCTCATGGTGCCTGTGATGCCGAAATTCAGTTTGCCGGGGTTGGCCTTTGCCGCTTCCATGAAGTCGCCAAGGTCTTCATAGCCGTTGTCCTTGTGGGACAAGATCCACGCCGGTGTGTGGAAGACGCCGCCGGCACAGGCAAAGTCGTCGAACCCGATGGGCGGGTTGTCGCGGAAGGCAACGGCGCCCGACACGTCCGACGAGCCGTTGATGGCAATGGTGTGCCCGTCAGGCTCGGACTTTGCCAGCGCCAGCATGCCGTTGATCCCGGCAGACCCCGGAATGTTTTCCACCACCACGGACTGGCCGGCCACCTTCTCCATGGCCGCTGCAAAGGCGCGGGCGATGGTGTCGGTGCCGCCGCCGGGCTTATAGGGCACGATCAGGCGGATGGTCTCATCGGGAAACGCCTGTGCAGCAACGCTCGACAAGGCGAGCGCTGCGCCCGTGACCACCGCGGCGGTCCACTTGGTGAGGGGTTTGCGTGTCATGGGTCATCCTCCCTTTATGCGTATGACGCGTCAGTCGCCCGGCCCGAGCCGGCCCACTTCGGCCTCTTTCTGGTCGTGAAGTCTGTCCGCCTCGGACTTGCGGCGGAATGCGGCGCGGATCTCGTTGGCAAGGAGCAAGGCAATCACCGTCACAAGGACGATGCGCGGCCAGGTGCCCACGAACGTCGTCCAGTCTCCGCCCGACAGCGCCAAGCCGAGGCGCACATTGTATTCGATGATGGGGCCCAGCACCGCGCCAAGCACAATGGTGACAACGGGAAAGCCCCGCGCCTCCAGCCAAAAGCCCACCACGCCGAAGATGATGGCAACGAACACCGGAAACAGAGCATTGCCCGAGGCGAACGCGCCGATGGTGGCAAACACCAAGATGAAGGGGAACAGGAAGCTGCGCTCGCGCTGCAAGACCTTCACGAAGCTGCCGATGGCCATCCAGGCGATCACAAACATAAAGACCGTTGCAATCAAAAGCGCGGCAAGGAGGCCGTAGACGATGTGCGGGTCATCGCGCATCAGGCTGACGCCAGGGGTCAGGCCGTGCATGACCATTGCCCCCAGCATGATGGCGGTGGACCCGTCGCCGGGAATGCCGAGCGTCAGCATGGGCACAAGCGCCCCGCCGGTGGTGGCGTTGTTGGAGCTTTCGGGCGTCAAAATCCCCTCAGGCACCCCTGTGCCGAAGGCCTCCGGCGGCGGATCCTTGGACTGGTTCTTCACCGTGGCGTAGCTGAGCCAGGTGGACCCGTCCGCCCCCACCCCAGGGATGGCGCCGATCCCGATGCCGTAAAGGCTGCCGATGATCCACGCCCGCCAGCGCCTGAAAAGGTCGCCGATATTGGGGAGCGACAGCTTCACGTCCTTGGTCAAAAGCTCGCTGCCGCGCACGGTCATCGCAATGTCGGAAAAGACCACCGCGAACCCGAAAATCCCCACAAGGACGGCCGCAAACGGAATGCCGCTTTCCATGATCGACAGGTCGAAGGTGTAGCGCATCACCGCGTCCTGAAGATCGAGCCCTGCGGAGGCGACCAGAAGACCGATGAAGACGCCGGCAAACCCTTTGACCATGGACCCGCGGGCGAACGCCGACACCATGACGAGACCGGCAATCCCAATCAGCGCAATGTCGGGCGGGGCGCTATCAAGGGCGATGCTGGCAATGAAGGGGACGGCGGTGACAGCCGCGACCCACCCCATCAACCCGCCTGCGGTGGAGCCCATGGTGGCATAGCCGAGCGCTTTGCCCGCCTCCCCCCGCCGGGCCATAGGGTACCCATCAAGGGCAGTGCAGGCCGACGCCGGCGTCCCCGGTGTGCGCAGCAAGATGGCTGAGAACGAGCCGCCCAGCTTGGTGCCCACATAAATGCCGATCATGATGGCGAACGCCGGAAGCGTCTCCATCGTGAAGGTGATGGGAAGGAGGACGATGATCGCCATGGGCGAAGACAGCCCAGGCAGCGCCCCCACCAAGATCCCAAGCCCCGTTCCAACGAACAGGAGCAAAAGGTTCATGGGCGTTCCCATGTCGGCAAAGCCGGCCGCCAGACCCTCAAGCATGGTCAAAGACCCACGGCTTTGAAGGCGGAGAACAGGAACGGTGTGACAGGGTCGAACCAGGTGCCCTTCAAGTTCAATTGAAGGACGCGCACGAACAGAACCCACAGGGCAAACCCGCCCACAAGGGACAGGCCGGCATCGTTCAAGACCGTTCCGTTCTTGTAGAGGCGGAACAGGGAGAACAGAAAGATCGGCGTCAAAATCGCAAAGCCGATCAGCTTCAACAGGCTGGCATAGATGACGAGGAGGACCAGCGTTGCCACACGGCGAAACAGGACAAGGGCACGTTCGGCCGCCTCCTCGGCGTTCACCGACTGAGGCGGCAGGGCAAGCTCGCGACGGATGCGCAGGATCGACTGGCCCATGTAAAGCACCGACAAGAACGCCAACGCCCCTGAATAGATGAACGGCATGGTGCGCCACGTGACGCCGCCCGGCCCCGCATAGGCGGCCGCACCATCAAGGTTGATGAAGACGAACCCGCCCAGGGCAAACAGAAATAGGCCGATGGCCGTCACAAGATCCTTGGCGCCTTCGCTCTGCGTCCATTGACGCTTTGGCGTCGGCGGTGTGCTCGTCGTCATACGCGCAATCGCTTGACCGTCGGAGAGGGAGAGCTTCGCATTGCGCCCATAACGTACCTAGCCTCAACTCCACCGATGAGTATTCCATATTGGAATGGCTCTCTCCTCATACGCCCACCCCCTCAGCGCTGAGCGCCAGAAGGCCCACCCTGTCCATGGCGTCCGGTGACAGGTCGAGGCCCCAGCCGGGGGCGGTGTGTGCCCCAAATCCTGGCGCGTCGGGGTCTGCCATGGCCGGTGCCGTAGGCGGGATTGTAAAGGGGCTTCGCGAAAGGTGCGCTCGACCATGATCATCGCAGGCGCTATCGACGCAACGCCCAAGGACACAGCATCGAGCACAGGCCCCACAGGGTTGTGGAGCGAGAAATGAAGGCCCGCTGCGTCCACCCTTTCGGCAATGGCGAGCGCACTCTCAACGCCGCCACAAAACCGAATGTCGGGAAGGAGCACATCCATGCCACCGGCGGCGATATGGGCCTCCACCTCCCCCAAACCGGTGACGGTCTCGGCGCCGGCCGTCATGATCCCACGGTTGTTGGCGTGATGGCGAAGGCGCTTCAACGCGGGTGCGTTGTCGGCCGTCTCCGGCAAAGGCTCTTCGATCCAGATGGGGTGTGCCGGAGCAAGGGAGGTGATGACCGCCTTTGCCGCCTCCTCCTGAAAGCGCGCGTGACAGTCAACGGCAATGGCCACATTTGGCCCCACACGCTCGCGCACGGCAAGGACACGGTCGATCCCTGTCTGGACGGCATCAAGGGGCTCGCCGTCCCGCACGCCATCGAATGGGGCGAGCTTGATGGCATCATAGCCCGCCGCCACCGCCGCCTGCGCCCGTGTGGCGTGCCCCTCAGGCGAACGGTCCGAAGTGCCACGATTGATGTTGGCGTAGACGCGAACGGGCGCCTTGCCGCAAGCGCCCAGAAGTGCTGCGACGGAGCGTCCCTGCCGGCGTGCGCTCACGTCCAAAAGGGCCTGGTCGAGGGCGGAAAGGGCAGCGCGCTCGCCATCGCACGTTGCCTGCGCCATGGCCTGAAAGATGCGGGCGCGGGCTTTGGGAGCGGTCATGGCGGCAAGGGGGCCTGCCAGCGCGCCAATCTGACGCTGAACGGTGCCCTCCTCGCCAAAGGCGGTTGCCTCGCCAAGGCCGATGATCCCATCGCGCCCCTCAAGACGCACGAAGCACCATGTGGTCTTCACCGACACGCGCACAGGCACGATGGTGATGTGGTCAAGACCTGCCACCGCTGTCATCGCTCGGCCACCTGCCCTCAGGTGGGCGCCGGGGTGAAGGGAATGTCGACGGTGGCGTCAATCTCCGCGCGGCCGCCAAACGCTTCGATCAGCGCGGCCTGGTCGGCAAAGGCGCGCGCGTTCACCGCTTC
>JBCDCF010000277.1:0-5374 GCA_039182345.1 Pseudomonadota bacterium | reverse complement strand
TCCACAGGCTCTTTCAGCATCAAATTGTAGCCGCCGAGCCGGCCCACGCCCAGAAGGCGCGCGCGATAACGCTCCTCAAGGGCCTTTGAGGCCTGGGCGCCGATGTCACTCTCCATCACTGCTTTGGCGTGCTTGCCGTCGCGGAAGAAGTAGGGGCTGTAGAAGATGTCGAACTCGTCGGTGCCGGTGTAGGCGCCGTTGTACATGTCGAGCGATCCGAGAGCCATGGACTCGATGAGCTGCTTCTCACCGCCGAGCGTACCGGCGAAGATCTCGAACGACAGGTCGCCGTCCGTCTGTTTCGAGACGGTTTCCGACAGGGCGGCGTTGAACGTGTTGGACAGCGTTGTGGGCGCGCCGGCATTGCCGTAGCGCAGCACCGTTGCCGCATGGGCGGTTGAAGGAAGCATGGATGAGGCGGCGAGCGCGGCAGCGCCCCCCATCATCGTGCGGCGTGTGAGGTTGAACGGCATCGGTGGTCCTCCGGTTGTTTCTTAGCTCATCTGAGAAGCAGGTTGGGCAGGAACAGCGTGATCGCCGGCACGTAGGTGAGCACGATCAGGCACGTCCATAAGACAATGTAATAGGGCAGCCCGCCCAAAAAGACGTCGATGATGCCAACGCCCGATATGCGCGACATGACGAACAGGTTGAGCCCTATGGGCGGCGTCACCATCCCCATCACAAGGTTCAGCACCATCACAAGGCCAAGGTGGATGGGGTCGACGCCAAGGCTCGTCATCAGCGGGAAGAGGATGGGCGACAGGATCAGCATCAAAGGCAAGGGGTCCAGGAAGGTGCCCAGCATCAACAGCGCGATGTTGACGATGATGAAGAGGACATAAGGGTTCTGCGACAAGGTCAGCAGCGTGTCCTGGATCATGGTGCCAAGGCCTGCCAGCACCGCGATGGAGCCGAATATCTGGCTTGTCGCCACCGTCATCATGATGACGGCCGTGGTGAGTGAGGCGCCCACCGCTGCGGCGAGGAAGTCCGACGGGCTGAGCTCGCGGTAGACGAAGACGCCGAGCGCCAGCGTGTAGAGCACCACGACGGCCGCCGACTCGGTGGGCGTTGCAATGCCGAGGACCTTCGTCATGACGATGATGAACGGCGCGCCCAGAGGCAACAGCCCGCTGCGCACCGCCGACCAGCGCTCCCGCGAGGCCATTTTGGGCTCTGTGGGAAGGTTCCTGCGGCGGGCGAGGAAGCCGCTCATCAGGATGAGGCCCACATAAAGGAAGAGGCCAGGCAGGATGCCGGCGATGAAGAGTTCGCCCACGGAAATGTTGGCGATGGACGCCAACAGGATGAACATGATCGACGGCGGGATGATGGGCGCCATGGTGGCCGCCGCCGAAATCACCCCTGCGGCATAGCGGGAGGAGTAGCCGCGCCGCTTCATCTCAGGGATCAGAACCGAGCCCGTGGCCGCCGCATCGGCCACCGCCGAGCCGGAAATCCCGGCCATGAAGAGGTTGCCAGTGATCCCCACATTGGCGAGCCCGCCGGGCCTGTGGGCCACGAGGCTTGCGGCAAAGTTGATGAGCCTTCGGGTGACACCGCACTTGGTCATCAACTCGCCCGCAAACACGAACATCGGAATGGCGAGCAGCGCGTAGCTGTCCACCCCGTTGGTCATGCTTTGGGCAAACAGGACAGGGTCGATGGGCCGGTCGGCGAACTGACTCATGGCGATGAAGCCGAGGGCCGCAACGCCAATGGCGTAGGCAATGTCCATCCCCAAAAGGACGAACATGAACAACAAGATGATCGCGATGGTCAGGAGCATTGGGGCCGCACGGTTCCAATCATCGCCGCACACGCGGCGCACGGGCGCTCCACCGCCATGCCCTCAATGCCCCTTGTCCGCGATGGAGCCAGAGCGGTCAGGCTCACCGCGCAGAATGCGCGCGATCCTGATGAACTCATTGATGAGGAGGAGACAGGCGCCGATGGGAAGGGCCAGATACTTCCACCCTTCGGAGAGGCCGGTGGCAAGGGAATCGAAGTTGCGGGTCAGTTGATAGATGGGAACCGAATACCACAAGATGACGAGAAGCATCACCACCACGATAAGGTGCATGATGAGTTCAATCACCCTCCGCGGTTTCTTAGGAACACGGTCGATCAACACCGTCATGCGGATGTTGGCGCCTGACAGGTAGGCGAACCCTGCGCCAACGAAGATCATCCACACGAACAGAAGCTTCGGCAGTTCCTCCCCCCACATGGGCGGGGCGCCGAAAAAGTAGCGCATGATGACGGAGTAGAGGACAAGGGAGGTAAAGACGACGAGGACGGTGCCGCACAAGACGCTGCCCACCAGCCGGACGCGGTTCGCAAACCCGTTCGCGCGCGTGTCCATGCTCCTCCGTTCCGCCTTTACCATGCTGTTGCGCAACGCGTTTTGCCCGCGCGAGCGCGCCTGACGTCCCTGCGTTGCTATCCGCTAGCGTGCAGGAAACAACCCGACTTGTCCACACGGTTAAACCGGGCGCAAGCTCATCCCTGTCGGCCGGTTCGGTCGCCAGAACCAAAAAGGACAAGCGCTGTGAATGCATGGGACGTGATGGTGATCGGCGCTGGAACCGCGGGGATGCCCCTTGCCATTGAAGCGGTGGCGCGCGGTGCAAATGTCCTCGTGGTGGAGCAGGCCGCGCGGGTGGGCGGCACCCTTCATGTCAGCCTCGGCCAGATGAGCGGCGCCGGCACGCGCCTTCAGAGCGACAGGGGCATCGTGGACAGCGCGGACGACCACCTTGCCGACATCGCCCGCATCAATCGTGGCACCGGCCGGGCGGATCTGTTGGCCCGAACGGTGCCACGTCAGGGCGAGACCATCGACTGGCTGATGGACAATGGCTTTGACATGGCGCCTGAGTGCCCCGCTATCCTTCACCTTCACGAGGCCTATAGGACCGCCCGCACCTATTGGGGGCGCGAGGGGGGACTGTCGGTCCTCAAGGCCATCACGCCGCTGTTTGAGGCGGCGATGGCCTCCCCCCGCGCACAGCTGCGCCTTGGCACACGGGCAGAGGCGCTCATCAAGGGCGCCGGGGGAGAGGTGGTGGGCGCCCGCCTGCGCAACCTTGCCACCGGCACCACTGAGGAGGTGCGCGCCAACCACGTGGTGCTTGCCAGTGGCGGCTATGGGGCAAGTCCGTCCTTATTTGCCCGCTTTACCGGTGGGCACCGTCTGGTGACGGCAGCGCCCGAAACCTCCACAGGCACCGGCCTTGAGATGGCTGAGGCCATCGGCGGCCGGCTCGTGGGCGCGCACAAGTTCCTTCCCACCTATGCGGCCGTGGCCCCGCCGGATGGCACCGCCCATGTGGCGTGGCGGCAGGTGCCAAGCCTCACCCCGCAAGTGCGCCTCCCGTACGAGGTGCACCTGGACAGGAATGGCCGCCGGTTCGTGCGGGAGGATCATGACAGCGTGGATGCGCGGGAGAACGCGCTGAACGCCCTCCCCGACCTTTCCTTCTGGTGCGTGTTCGATACGCGTGTTGAACTAAGCGCTCCGCCGCTGCTGCCAGGCTGGACGGCAAGAGAGCTTGCAGAGGCCTGGCGCACCCACCCCTCCTTCGTGGCCGCTGACGGTCTGGAGGCGCTCGCAACCGCCACAGGCATGGCACAAGGCGCGCTGACGGACAGCCTTGCCGCCTACAACTCAGCCATTGCGACAGGCAAGCCCGACCCCATGGGACGCACCCACAGGCCGCTCGCCATCGAAGGCCCCAGCTACCGCGCCATCTTGATGCACGGCATGGTGTTGAAAACGCCGGCTGGGCTCGATGTGGACGATGACCTTGTGGTGCGCGGTGAGGACGGTCACCCCATCAAAGGCCTTTATGCTGTGGGGGAGGCGATGGGTGGCGCGGCGCTGTCAGGCAAAGGGTTCGTCAGCGGGATGAGCGTCACCCCTGCCCTCACCCTCGGCCGCTGGCTCGGCGGACGGCTTGGTGAGGCGGCCCGCCAAAGAGCGCAGGAGGTGGCCCAATGAGCGCCCCCCTGGTGCGGCGCCGCTTCATCGATGTGGGTAGCGCACAGGTTCACGCCAGGGTGGCAGGGCCTGAGGATGGGCGCAGGCTGGTGGCCATCCACCCCTCGCCAGGCTCCTCCAAACAGCTCGAGGCGCTTGTGGACGGTCTCGGCCGCGAGGGCTTTTTCGTTCTTGCCCCCGACACCGCGGGCAATGGGGATTCAACGCCCCTTGCGACGGACACACCCACCATCAACGACCTTGCCGACCACGCCTTTGCCGCCCTTTCGTCCATGATCGACGGCCCGTTTGACCTTTATGGCAGCCACACAGGCGCTTCCATCGCCATGGAGATTGCCATTGCCCACCCGGACCGTGTGGGCCGCCTGGTGCTGGACGGCATGGGGCTTTATGCCGCCGACCTTCAGTCCGATGTTTTGGACCGTTACGCGCGGGAAATCCGGCCCGATGCAGAGGCCACCCACCTCATGAAGGTCTGGCACTTTTGCCGCGACCAGTACCTGTTCTGGCCCTACTATAACCGCACGGAGGACGGCCGCCTTCCCAACGGCTTGCCTGACGATGACACGCTGCACGACTTCGTGGTGGAGGTCTTAAAGGCCATGCGCAGCTACCACCGGTCCTATCGTGCCGCCTTCCGCCATCCGAAACGGGACCGACTGCCGCTCCTCACATGCCCGACGCTTGTGGTGTCCTCACCATCGGACATGCTGCACGCCTACGCGGCGGAGGTGGCCGCATTGGTGAGGGGCGCGCGCCAGACCGACCTTTTGCCCTGGGGCGACCCCCTCCACCACAGCCATATGGTGGCGACAATCGCAGCCTTTTTGCGTGAGGGCTGAGACGGCGATGGGAAGGGGCCAATATGTTTGACAGTGCCGAAGCGCTCGCCCGCGCGTTCTTCGAACGATGGAGCGCCCACGATGCCGATGGTCTTGCGGCCCTTTTTGCCGAAGATGCGGACTTTGTGAACGTGGTCGGCCTGTGGTGGCGCAACCGCCGCGCCATCCGCAAGGCTCACGACTATGGCTTCAAGGGCATCTTCCAGAACGCGCACCTTCACGTGGATACGTTGGTGGTGCGTGAACTCTCCCCCGACATTCACGTGGTGCACACTGTGTCCACCCTCACCGGCCAGAACGACACTGATGGCAACGAGACAGGTCCGCGCGTTGCCGTCATCACCATGGTGACGCGGCGCGGCCCTTCAGGATTTGAGATTGTCAGCTGCCAAAACACCGACCGTGTGGACGGCGCCGACACCCATGTCCGCGACGCCAAGGGGTTCCGGCCGGCCAGCTACCGGTGATCGCGCACCGCGGCCCAAAAACGCAAAAACCGCTCGATCGCGGTGACCAAGCGGTTCGG
>JBCDCF010000276.1:0-5410 GCA_039182345.1 Pseudomonadota bacterium | reverse complement strand
GTCGAGGGTGGCAACGCTCATGGTTTGCGCACCTTGTCGAGGTCGGGGCGGGGCTCGCCCACCTTGTAGGTGGTGAGGAAGCGGTCGCTCACCGTGTCGCGCACGGCGTTGAAGTATCGGGCGCAGCCGTGCACGTGACGCCAGCGCTCAAAGTGCGGGCCTTTGGCGTTGGTGCGGATAAAAAGGAAGTCCCGCCAGGCCTTGTCACTCACCGCGGAAGGGTCTTCGGGGCGGACGATGTGGGCTTCGCCTGCGTAGGCGAACTCCAGCTCAGGCAGGGTCGCCTCGCAATAGGGGCAGTGGATCAACAGCATGGTCAGTGCGCCACGGCTGCGGCGGCGGCCTCATCGATGAGCCGGCCTGTGGTGAAGCGCTCCAGGGTGAAGGGCGCGTTGATGGGGTGGGGTTCGTCCTTCGCAACGGTCCAGGCAAGGGTGTGGGCCGCGCCAGGCGTTGCCTTGAAGCCGCCCGTGCCCCAGCCGCAGTTGACATAAAGCCCAGGCACAGGGGTCTTGCCGAGGATCGCCGAGCGGTCGGGCGTCACATCCACAATGCCGCCCCAGGCGCGCAGCATTCTCATCCGGCTGAAGACGGGGAACATCTCGCAGATGGCGGCAAGGGTGTGCTCGATGAGGGGGAGGCCGCCGCGCTGGGAGTAGCTCGTGTACTGGTCCGTCCCCGAGCCGATCACAAGCTCGCCCTTGTCGGACTGGCTGATATAGGCGTGGACCGAGTTGGACATGACCACGCACGGAAAGCACGGCTTCACCGGCTCCGACACAAGCGCCTGGAGGGGAAAGCTTTCCAAAGGCATCTGCACGCCTGCGGTCTGCATGACGACGGAAGTGTGACCGGCGGCCGACACAGCCACCTTCTTGGCATTGATGATGCCTTTGGCGGTCTCCACCCCCGTCACGGCACCGTCAGGCCCGCGCAATATGGCGGTGACAGGGCAGTTCTGGATGATGTCCACCCCGCGGGAGGCGGCCGAGCGGGCATAGCCCCAGGCGACGGCATCGTGCCGCGCGGTGCCTGCCCGCGCCTGCAAGGCCGCACCCAGAACCGGATAGCGGGCGGTGGGGGAGATGTTGAGGGGCGGGCAGATGGCCTTCGCCTCCTCAGGCGTGATCCAGCGGTTGTCGACGCCATTGAGGCGGTTGGCGTGAATGTGCCGCTGGGCGCTCTGCACGTCATGGACGGAGTGGGCAAGCATCATCACCCCGCGGCGGGAGTACATGACGTTGTAGTTGAGGTCCTCTGACAGCCTCTCCCAAAGGTCCACTGAGTGGTCGTAGAGGCGGGCGCTCTCGTCATAAAGGTAGTTGGAGCGGATGATGGTGGTGTTACGGCCCGTGTTGCCGCCGCCAAGCCAGCCTTTGTCGATCACCGCGACGTTGGTGATGCCGTGCTGTTTGGCAAGATAGTGCGCAGCGCCGAGGCCGTGGCCGCCGGCACCCACAATCACAACATCATAGGAAGACTTCGGCTCCGCCTCCGGCCATTGGGCGGTCCAGTTCTGGTGACCGGTGAGGGCGTTGCGCAGAAGGCTGAGGGCGGAAAAACGCGTCATCACACCGTCCTTCGATGGGCCGTACCACTGTGCACCGACGGCGTTGGCAACGCCGGAATCCATGCGACAGAAGAATGGAAGAATTGCGTCACGCCGCGCACAATGGCAAAGGCTTTCGATGGCCGCCAACACGTCATCCCCACGCCTTCGCATCGGCTTCGTGCTGACCAAGCGCTTCACCTTGTGCGCGTTCGCCAACTTCGTCGACGTGTTGCGCCTTGCCGCCGATGAGGGGGATCGCTCGCGCCCCATCCTTTGCACCTGGCAGGTGCTGTCGGCGGATATGAGCCCCGTGCGCTCAAGCTGCGGCGTGGCGGTGCAGCCCGATGCGCGGCTCGGCGACCCCAGGAGGTTCGACTATGTGGTGGTGGTCGGCGGGTTGATCGGCGCCATCGAAGACCTCGACCCGGCCTACATTGCCTTCCTGAGGGAGGCGGCCGCGGCGGGCGTTCCTCTGGCGGGCGTGTGCACGGGCGCCTTCGTCCTCCACAAGGCGGGTCTGATGAACGGCTATCGCTGCTGCGTCTCCTGGTTCCACAGGGACGATTTTCTGGCCGCCTTCGAGGGGCTTGAGCCTGTGTCGGACCAGATCTTCGTTGTGGATCGGGACAGGCTCACCTGCTCGGGCGGGGCAAGCTCGGCCCACCTTGCCGCTTTTCTGGTGGAGCGGCATGTGGGCCGCGCGGCCGCCACAAAGAGCCTCAACATCATGATCATCGATGAGGCGTTGGCGGCCGAGCGTCCTCAGCCTGGGGTGCCGCTGTCACTCACCACAGCCGACCCTTTGGTGAAGCGCGCGCTTTCAGCCATTGCCGCCTCCATGGAAGCCCCGCCAACGGCCCAAAAGCTTGCCGAGAGGCTGGGGGTGAGCCGGCGCACCCTTGAACGGCGCTTTGCCGAGGCGCTCGGCCATTCGCCCCAGTCGGCCGCGCGGCTGATCCGCCTTGACACGGCAAAGGCGATGCTTGCCGGCAGTGCCCGCTCTGTCACCGACATTGCAACGGCCACAGGCTATAGCGATGCCTCGCACCTCATCCGAGCCTTCAGACAGGCCGAGCAGATGACGCCACAGGCCTGGCGCGCCCGCAACGACAGCGCGTCAGGTGGTGGGTGAGGTTTCTGCGAAACAGGCGTCGATCCAGTCCACGAAGGCTTGAAGGGGCACATCGTCAGGCACACCATCGCGCACCACAAGGTGGTGATGCTCGGCAGGCTCAACGGCAATGTCGCCAAGGCGCACAAGCCGCCCGTCGGCCAGGGGGCGCGCCAGGATGCGGTCCCAGCCGATCACAACCCCTTCGCCGTTGATCGCCGCATAAACGGCGTCCGAATAGTGGTTGAAGGTGAGAACGCCCCGGCGCGAGGGCCGCTTCAACCCCGCCTTGGTGAACCACTGGGGCCAGGTGAGCCAGGTCCTCTCCTGGGGATCGCTTTCGATGAGGGGGAGGGTGCAAAGCTCTTCAATATCAAAGTCCTCCCCCAACTTATCGGCGAAATCAGGGCTGCAGACGGGGTAGGCCACATCAAGGTAGGAGGACAGCACCGTCCCATCGCGAAAGGGCGCTTTGCCGAAGCGCAAGATCACGTCGGCCGACCCGTCCCTCAGGTCCAGCGGCTGATCCTGCGAGACCACGCGCAAGGTGAGGTCGGGATGCTCTGTGCGAAACGAGGTCAGCCGTGGCAACAGCCAGAAGTGGGACACGGCAAGGGTTGTGGAGACGGTGAGGACGTTCGGCTCGTGGGGATGGCGCACCACTTCGAGCGCATCGGCAATGCGCTCGAACGACTGGCTGACGGCCTCCGACAGGACGCGCCCTGCCGCGGTCAACTCCACCTTGCGGTGGGCGCGGTAGAAAAGGCGCACATTGAGATCTTCCTCCAACGCGCGGATCTGGCGGCTGACTGCGGCCTGTGTGACGCCCAGTTCGCTGGCCGCCTTGGTAAAGCCACCGAGGCGCGCTGCTGCCTCAAAAACCGCCAGTGCACCAAGAGAAGGCACACTGCGCCGCAAATTTGGCATGTCGTAACCGGTCGTGCCGTTGGAGCGTGGCTGATACATAACCTCAAATCATTCTAACGCCAAGAATTTGTCAGGTTGAGCGCACCTTCCCATGCGGTACGCTGATGATGTCGGCGGTTGAGTCGACACAGCTTTGGGCGGCTGTTTGGGTGGGGTGGACGATGTTGCAGTTGGTGGCGAACGCGCCTTTTGCGGGCGACGATCAAGGAACAATTTCCTCTCTGATCCAGTCCCGAAGGCCTGGATACACGCTTCCGGCGGGTCTTTACACCCGCCAGGACGTGTTCGAGGCGGACCTTGAGGTAATTTTTCACAAGCACTGGATTGCCGTCGGGGTCGACTGTGACGTCCCCGAACCTGGCGATGTCTATGCTGTGGACATCGGCCCGTCCTCCATCGTCATCGTGCGTGACGAGGACGATCAGGTGCGCGCCTTCTTCAATGTGTGCAGCCACCGCGGCGCCAAGCTGGTGCCTCAAGGACGGGCAGTGGTGGGCAAACTCGTGTGCCCTTACCACCAGTGGGCCTATGAATTGTCAGGGGAACTCTTCGCCGCGCCGCACATGGGCCGCGACTTTGAGCGCGGGCTCCATCATCTGAAGCCTGTGCCCATCCGCTCCGTCGGCGGCATCTTGTATGCGTGCCTGTCCAACGACCCTCCTGGCGACATCGACATCTTGTCTGAGGTGATGGATGCCCGCCTTGCCGACTATGACCTGAAGAACGCGAAAGTGGCTTTCGAGACCGACCTTGTGGAGGACGGCAACTGGAAGCTCACCATGGAAAACAATCGCGAGTGCTACCACTGCGAAGCCAACCATCCAGAGCTTGCCTTGTCCTTCCACGCTGTGGACTTCGGTTTCGACCCTGATGAGTTGTCCCCCCACGAGCGGGACGAGGTGGCAAAGCTGAACGCCCTTTACGAAGAGCGTACGCGCCAGTGGGAAGCCTGCGGCCTTGCCTCCTCAGCCATCGAGCACACGGTGGGTCAGGCCACCAACTTTCGCACCCAAAGGCTGATCATCGCAGGGGCCGGGGAGTCCCAAACGCCCGATGCCCTTGCCGCGTCCTCCTTGCCGCTCGGCAACATGACGGCACCCAACACAGGCGACACCCACCTTTGGGGCATCAACTCCTGGAACCACATGATGGCCGATCACGCGGTGATCTTCGCCATCTTCCCCCTGTCGCCCCACAAGACCTTGGTGCGCACCAAATGGCTCGTCCACAAGGATGCGGTGGAAGGGGAAGACTATGATCTTGAGCACCTGACCTCGGTCTGGCGCGCCACCAACCAGCAGGATGCGGACCTTGTCAGGCTCGCCCACCAGGGCGCCCTGTCGGCCGGCTACCGGCCAGGCCCCTATTCGCCCTACACGGAAAAGCCTTTGGACGACTTTTCCACCTGGTACATCGAGCGCATGACCGCGCACGGCTTCGGCTGAGCCGCCATGAACCCGTTTTCGCCCCCGGGGCGGCGGACACAGTGGCGGCCCGACCGCTGGGCGCCGCTTCGCGTGTGTGCCACGTGGATGGAAACGCGCGACGTCAAAACCGTGCTTTTGTGGCCTGAGGACGGCGCCCGCGTCACCTTCGAGCCCGGCCAGTTCATGACCTTGCGCAGCGAGATCGACGGCGAGCGTGTGGAGCGCTGCTACACCATCGCCTCGTCCGCGGCGATGGACAGGACCATCGCCATCATCATCAAGAAGAAGCCCGGTGGGCGCGCCTCATCGCACTTCCACGACATCTTGGTGCCAGGGGCGAAGGTGGAGGCGTTCGGCCCTTCAGGCCAGTTCGGCCCTGCCCGTGCGCCCGAG
>JBCDCF010000275.1:0-5419 GCA_039182345.1 Pseudomonadota bacterium | reverse complement strand
TCAGCATGATCAGGACGAAGAACGCAAAGCTGATGGGCCGCGTGAAGAACGGCGAGGGGTCACCGTCCGACAGTGTGAGCCCGCGGCGCAGGTTCTTGTCCAGGAGATCGCCAAGGATGATGCCAAGCACCAGCGGCGCCATCGGATAGTCCATCCGCCGCAATAGGAAACCGACAATCCCGAAGAACAGCATCACATAGACGTCGAACAGGCGCTGGGTGATGGCAAACGGCCCGATGACGCAAAGGACGAACACCACGGGCATCAACCGCTCCCGCGAGATCCTGAGCACCATCAACAGGGGCCGGGCGATCAAGAGCCCCGCAATGGTGATGGCGATGGTGGCAAGCAGCATCATCGCCACCACCTGGTAAACGAAGGCGGGCTGCTCGATCATGATCATCGGCCCTGGTCGCACGCCGTGGATGAAGAGGGCGGCAATCAAGACGGCCGCGGGTGCGCTGCCAGGGACGGCAAGGGTGAGCGCAGGGATCAGCGCGCCAGGCACAACGGCGCTGTTGCCTGTCTCAGCCGCCGTCAGCCCCTCCACAGAGCCTTTGCCGAAGTCGTTGCGCTCCTTGGATGTGCGCCTTGCAAGGGCATAGGAGGCCCAGGCGCCAATGTCCTCCCCAACGCCTGGGATGACGCCCACGAAGGTGCCCACAATGCCTGAGCGTATGGAGGTGAACTTGTAGCGCCACAGGTCCGACAGGCGCGGCAACACACGGTCCACCGTTGTGGAAACGAGCTTGGCGCGCTTTTCGTACATGACGGTGAGGATCTCGGCGAAACCGAAGGCGCCCACCATGGCGGGGATGAGGCCGATCCCCCCGTTCAAAGCATCGATCCCGAAGGTGAAGCGCACGTGGGCGTGGAGGCCTTCCATGCCGATCATCGCCACCATCAGGCCCAAGATGCCGGCAATGTAGCCTTTGACGGGTGCGCCTGCGGCCGTCAGCTGGCCTGAGATGATGACGCCGAAAAGGGCGAGCCAGAAGAACTCGTAAGACCCGAAGTCGAGCGCCACCTCCGCCAGCAAAGGCGCAATGATGGCAAGGGCGATGATGCCGATGAACGTGCCCACGGCGGAGGAGGCCGTCGCCACCCCCATGGCGTAGCCGGCCCGCCCCTGCCGCGCCAAAGGGTAGCCGTCGAGCGATGTGGCAGCGTTCGCAGGGGTGCCTGGAATGTTGAGGAGGATCGCTGAGCGCGAGCCCCCGTAGATTGCCCCCACATACATGCACAAGAGGATGAGGATCGCCTGATCCGCCGGCAGCTTGTAGGTGAGTGTGGTGAGGAGCGCGACGCCCATGGTGGCCGTCAGCCCTGGCAAGCTTCCGACGATGATGCCGAGCACAGTCGCCCAGGCAACGTTGAAGAGGGAGCCTGCCGTCAACAGCCCCGCAAGGCCCGACCAGAGGAGCTGGAGCCCTTCCACTAACGCCTCACGGAAGCCGCACCAGGAAGAGCTCCTGGAACACGTACGCCGTCACGAGCCCCACGAGAACACCCTGAAGCACGGCTGTGAAAAGCGCGATCCCGTGCCCAGCGCCCGTCCGCGGCCGCCACTCGAAGACGGCGATGAAGACGGTCACGAACAGGCTCGTCGCCAGCCAGAACGGCATGTTGCCGATGAGGCCCAGCGGGTAGGTGAGGGTGATCATAAGGCAAAGGCCGAGCCTTGCCACTTGGCCCCACCCAAGTCCGTCGAGCGCGCCTTCACCGGCGCCAAGGGCGCTGCGGGCGCGCACACCGTTTGCCAGAAGGATGAGGCTGCAGACGGTGAGGGCGGCCCCCAGCATCATCGGCACGAGGCCCGGAATGCTCATGGGGTGGATGCGGCGCACCTCCAACCGGTCCATGGCAAAGCCGCCATAGACCATCGCCACCCCCATGGCGAGGAGCACAACGGCGGTCAGGACGTCCGCTGAGGCCATGCGCCTTGCGGCGGCCCTGTCCTCGCCCTTGCCGGGATCGGCCGCCTCGCTCAAAGGGTTTGACCTGTGACAGGCACCAACGGGTCAGGCCCTATTGCGCGAGGGTGCGGGCATCGCAATCGATCCCGATGGTGCTGGGGTCGATGGCGGCAATGCCTGCATCCACCTTGGCGCAGGCCTCTGCGATCACCGACGGGGCGGCCTTGTCGCGGGCCTCCTCCCCGAAAGCGGGGTCGTAGATGGCACCGCGGTCGCGGGCGTAGGCGCGGATGGCATCATTGTCCATCACCACCTTCTGCCAGAGCGCATCCATGGTGTCGTAGACCTCCTGCGGCGCACCTTTGGGAATGAAGATGCCAAAGTGTTTCGGCGCCACCGTCATGTCGGGCAGCGTGTCGGTGATGGGCGGGATCGGCGGCACACCATCCATCTCCACCGCTTGGGCGGCAAAGGCGACGAGGGGGCGAAGCTTTCCGCCCTTGATCATCTGGGACTGGTCGGCGGCAAGCTGCGTGGTGGCGATGGCCTCGCCCGATGCGGCGGCAAGAACGGCAGGGTTGCCGCCATCGTAAGCGATCTGCCTGGCGTTCAGTTCGTTTTCCGTTGCCGCCTGCAGCGCGGCAAGCGCCATCCCGCCTGAGGAGTTGACGCCCGCCGTTGCCACCGTGAACGGCTCAGACCCGCCCATGGCGTGGAGCGCATCGGCAAAGGTTTGATAGGCGGTCTCGTGGTTGACGGAGAGGACAGGGACGTTCGCCACCGACAGATAGAGGCGATAGTCGTCCATGGAGGTGTTTTCGATCAGCCCGGTCACAGCATAAACGCCCGTGTCTGCAATGGCGTTGGCGGACCATGTGTAGCCGTCGCGCGGGGCATCGAGGGCAGCTTTGGTGCCGATGGAGCCTGATGCGCCCGTCTGGTTTACCACCACCACGGGGACGCCAAGCTCCTCTTCAAGCATCGGCGCCACAAGGCGGGTGATCTGATCGGTGGAGCCCCCTGCCGACCAGGGGACGATGATGTTGATGGGCCGGTCGGGCTTCCAGGTCGCGTCCGCAGCAAGGGCGGTTGCGGCGGCGGTGACCGACAGGGCAAAGGCGCCAATGGCTAAGGCGGCGATGGCAAATGTGGAGATGGCAAAGGTGGAGGTCGGGGACGTCATGGCGCGTTCTCCTCAGGCAATGTCTTCGGCGACCGCCGCACGTAAAAGGGGGCCGGGCGGGCCGGCCCCCAGTCTACGTTATGAGCCTGAGCAGTCGATGCCGATTTCGCTGGGGTCCAGCACCGCCTCGTTGCGTGTCACCCTTGCGCAGGCTTCGGCCACCACCACGGGCATGGCTTTTTCGCGCGCCGCATCGCCGAACGCGGGGTCGTAGGTGGCACCGCGGTTCTTGGCGTAATCCTTCAACTCCTGCGCGCCCATCACGGCCTCCTGCCACACCTTGTCCACGGTGTCGTAGACCTCCTGCGGCGCACCAACGGGGATGAAGACGCCGAAATAGTCAGGCGCCACATGCATTTCCATGGTTTCGGTGATGGGGGGGATGGGGTCGATCCCTTCAATCTCCAAAGGCGTGTCGGCAAGGGCGGCAAGGGGGCGCAGACGGCCGGCGCGGATCAGTTCGGCCTGCTCGGAGGCAAGCTGTGTCGTCACCATCGCTTCGCCCGATGCGGCGGCAAGAACGGCGGGGTTGCCGCCATCGTAGGCCACCATGCGGGCATCGGCCCCATCGCCGGCCGCTTCCTTGATGGCCGCCAGCGCCATGCCGCCTGAGGAGTTCACCCCTGCGGTGGCAACGGTGATGTTCTCACCCGCCTTCATGGCCGCCAGAAGCTCATCGAACGTCTGGTAGGGCGCATCGGTGTTGACGCTCACCACAGGCACGTTCGCGATGTGAAGGTAAATGCGATAGTCGTCGATGGAGGTGTCGTCGATCAGCCCCGTCACCGCATAGGTGGCGTTGTTGGCAATGGCGTTGGCCGTCCAGGTGTAGCCGTCGCGCGGGGCGTCAAGGGCTGCCTTTGTGCCGATGGAGCCCGACGCGCCAGGCTGGTTGACGATGACGATGGTGGTGCCGAGCGCCTCTTCCAGGAGCGGGGCGACGACGCGGGTCACCTGGTCGGTGGAGCCGCCGGCAGACCAGGGCACGATGATGTTGATGGGTCTGTCGGGCTGCCAGTCCGCCGCAAGGGCAGGGGTGACGGCAAAGCAGGCCGCCACAAGGGCTGATGCGATTTTCATGATGGGGCGTCCTCTCCTTTGTCGTGCGGGGCAGGTTCTGTCCGCCGCCTCCGCGAGAAAATCGGTCTGTGTCAGGCAAGGCCGTGGACGGCCATCACCTTGGTCATGCGGGCGGCCGCCTCGTCAGGGTCGCGCAGGATGCGCGCCGCATCGGCAAGGCGGAAGAGTTCGGCAAGGTGAACGGCCGAGCGCGCGCTCTCCTGCCCGCCCACCATGGTGAAGTGGTCTTGCAGCCCGTTGAGGTAGGCCACGAACACCACGCCCGTTTTGTAAAACCGCGTGGGCGCGGCGAAGATGTGCCGCGACAACGGCACCGTCGGCGCCAATATGTCGAAGAAGCGGTTGTCGGACCCCTCGGCCAGTGCGGCGAGGGAGGCTGAGGCGGCCGGCGCAATGGCATCGAAAATGCCCAAAAGCGCGTCTGAATATCCTTCATCGTCGCCGGCGATCAGTTCGGCGTAGTTGAAGTCATCGCCCGTATACATCCTGACGCCATCGGGAAGGCGGCGGCGCATGGCCACTTCCTTCTCCTTCGACAACAGCGAGATCTTAATGCCGTCCACCTTCCCCGCATGCCGCGAGAGGACGTCAAGACAGGTGTCCATGGCGGCCCAGTGGTCGTGGTGTCCCCAATAGCCGTCGAGCGCCGGGTCGAACATCTCCCCCAGCCAGTGCAGGATGACGGGCTCGCTCACCTCCGACAGGATGGTGTCGTAGACGGTGGCGTAGTCATGAGGGCCGTTGGCAGCGTTGGCGAGTGCCCGGCTTGCCATCAAGATGATGCGCCCGCCTTCCCCTTCCACGAACGCAATCTGCTCGCGATAGGCGTGGATGACATCGTCGAGGGTGACGGTGGGGGACGGTGCCAGATGGTCCGTTCCCGCCCCGCAGGCCACCAATGCGCCGCCCCGTGCTTTGGCGGCGGCCAGCGACCGGCGGATCAACTCTTGCGCCTCTGGCCAGCCAAGGCCCATGCCGCGCTGGGCGGTGTCCATGGCCTCGGCCACACCAAGGCCAAGGTCCCAAAGGTGCTCGCGGAAGGCGATGGTGCGATCCCAATCGATGGCGGGGGTCAGCCAGGGGTCGTTGTCGGCCAATGGATCGGCCACCACGTGGGCAGCCGCGAAGGCAACGCGGTTGAACGCCGGCCTGTCGGCGGACACCAAAGCGGCAAAGTCCAAAGGGGCGCCTGTGGTGTAGGGCGCCATGGTCCGGTCTTTGGTGGGGAGCGTCAGTGTGG
>JBCDCF010000274.1:0-5445 GCA_039182345.1 Pseudomonadota bacterium | reverse complement strand
GCCCCACCCCCGCCGCCCCTACCCCTATCCCCCCCGCGCCGGGGGGGGTTTGGGCACCGCCCCCCCCCCGCGCCTCTTCACTGACCGGAAAAGGCGAAAACATCATGAGACAAGCACGACCCGCTCAGTGTGAATCACACTGAGCGGGACATACGCTAGCCCCGTCTTTGGCCGCCCTTCCAAGGGGCGCTCCGACGTCTGTGATCGTTGGTCAGCTCAACCGTCCGCGGGGGGGTCTCCTGGGACCACCTCGACGGTGCCTTCGCGCAAGGCTTTGACCGCCACAGGCGCACCTTGCGACAGGGGCAGGCGCACGGCCTGACCGCCGTCGACGGTGAACACGGTGCCGTCGATCCTCACCCTGAACGGACCGGTGGCGTTGACCCTCACATCGGACGTTTCCGGCGGGATCGTCACCCAATCGTCCTCAGCGCGCACCAGCATGGGGCTTGGCGCCTGCTGGAGGGGCGCTGCGATCCGCTGAAAAATACCGAAATCGGCGTGGTCGTTGGTTTCAAGCCACCACACGCCGGCGCCGATCACCAACAGCACCACAAGGCCCGAAAACGCCGTCCCTGTGAGCCCTGCGGCAACGTTGCGCGAGCGGGCAGGCACCACCTCGCGGGCCTCCTCCTCCACTGCGACCACAGCGCCTTCACGGGCGCGGCTGGGGGAGACGGCAAGTTCTGCACCGCTGGCACTCGCCTCGCGCCGACGCCGCTCGCCATTGGAGCGCCGCTTCAGGCGCGGGTGGGGTGTGGGCTCCTCCTCGAACTCCACATCCTCCATCACGGGGTCGCGGCGCTCGCCCTCCGGCGGCGTTTCTGTGCCGGAGAACCGCGGCTCGCGGCCGGCGCCCTCAGGCACGATGGACAACTCGTCCTCAAGCTGCTCGGCAAGGGAGGGCATATCCACCGCAGGCTTCTTGGAGGAGCCTTCGGGCGTGACCTCGGCAGGCGACTGGGGCGCTTTGGGCGCACCTGGTGTGCCCGTTGGAAAGTCGATGCCGCAGACAGGGCAGCGGTAGGCACTGGCCACCACCGGTTCCCCGCACGCGCGGCAGCGAAAGAAAGCTCGAGACGCCAAACCCGTTCTCCGCTTCAAAGGCCCGTTGACGCTGGCCCGCGGCGCGAATGCCACGCCAAGGGCCGATCGTCAAACCGTGAGCTGCTGCATGTGGTAGCGGCCCGGCCGCACGCCTTCAGGCAAAGGCAGGCTCACGGCGCTTTCAAAGGGAAGCAAAAAACTTGTCACAACGATGGCGTTCGGCTGCGCGACGGCAAGGATCGCCGGGGCCAGCCAGTGGGCAAGCGCTGTGTTGCCCACAGGGTCGGCGGACCCAAGGTCGTTGTGGATGAGGGCGGCACGGGCGCCAAGGCGCGGCAGTGCGAACGGCAGGGTCTGGCGAATGTCGCCCACCACCATGCGCTCAGGCGGCGGCAGCACCGTGAGCGCGCTTTGTAGGTGGGTGTCGAACGCAAAAACGTCCCTGTCCGGAAACAGGGCACACAGATGGTCGAAGGTGCGCCCTGCCCCGATCCCAAGGTCGATGATGGGCCCGTCAATGTCCGCCACATGGGCCGCCGCAGCGTTCAACAACAGACGCTGGGCGCTCATCCTGCGGATGAAGCTGTCGAGCCGGCTCACCGGTCGGCCCGGGCCTAGCCGGCCTTGCGGTAGAGGCGGTAGTTGCCTTTGATGGCATCGGCGGAGCGGGGCTCCTCAACAAAACCGTCCATCTCCAACGCGATTCCTGTGGCGACGAAGCCGCCAGGGGCAGTGCGCTCGGCCACCATGGGCGACAGCCAGGCGCATTTGGCAAGATCAGCGGTGGGGTCGCCGCTGCCAAGGTCGCAATGGACAAGGGCGGCAAGGCGCTTCACCCGCGGCGCGCAGAACGCCAGCGTGTCGCGGATTTCCCCGATGATCATGTGCTCGCCATCGGGGATGGAGGCTGGGTGGGCCGTGACGGAGCGGTCGAACACAAAGATCTCCCGCTCAGGCAAAATCTCGCGCAGGTGGTCGAACGTGCGGCCATTGCCGAGCCCAAGCTCCAGCACAGGGCCATCGATGCCGGCAATGCGGCCCGCCACGTCCTCCAGGAAGGCCTTTTGCGCCTGCATCCTGGCAATGAAGACGTCAAGCCGGCTCACGCGGCGCTCCATGGGCTCGCCACCGGCTAGGTGCGCAGGGACGCGCGCAGGCGGGCGGGGTCGGGAAGGCCAGGCTGCACAAGTTCGGGCGCGTCGCCAGCGGTGTAGATCTTCAAGATCCCGCAGTTGAACACGCGATCCACGAAGGACTGGTCGATCTGGACGGTGCGGATGGATTCAAGCTCGATCTCCATCCGCTCCTTGTTGAACACACCGCGCGACAGGAGGACCCTGTCGTGGCCCACTGTCAGGCGGGTGCACCGCACGGTGATGTACCACCACACCAGCCACACAATCCCAACCCCGATGGGGATGAGAAGGACGGCGAGGACAAACTTGCCAGGCTCATCGGCGAACATTTTGGGGTGTTCGTCATACTCGGCATGTTGGCGAGGATTGGAGGGGGCGTCGTCAACCATGGGCGCAGTCAAGCCTTGAGTTCTGGGAAGGGTTTGCGATCACTCGCCGCGCGCGGAACGCAGCGAGGTGCGCAGGCGGTCAGGATCGGGCAAGCCGCCCTGGTTGATGTCTGGAACATCGCCAGCGGTGTACACCTTCAGGATGCCGCAGTTGAAAATGCGGTCCACGAAGGACTGGTCCACCCGCACGGTGCGGATCGAGCGCATCTCCACCTCGATGTTTTCCTTGCTGAAGATGCCTCGGCGCAAGGTGATGCGTTCATCATCCACGGTGACGACGGTGGAGCGATTCACGAGGTACCACCAGCCCAGCCAGAAAATCCCGATGATGAGGGGCACCAGCAGGCATGCAAGGATGAAACGCCCCGGCTCGTCGGCAAACATCGTCGGGTGCTCGCGATAGTAGATGGTCATCGAAAGGCCTTTTGTACGGTCAGCCGGTAACGGCGCTTAAGTGCGCCGGTATAGGTGGGAACGCGCCAGACCGCCAGCCCGTTGCGTGGACGGTGAAACGCACAGGCCTTTCTGGCGCGTTTCACCGACAGTACCGCCCGTCCGTCAATTGGCGCGAGAGACGCCGAACCCCGCTGAGTGCCCCATGCGCGCGGATCGACGCGCGAGAAGCGCCTGTCTAACGGAGCACCGTCAGACAGCAAGGCTCTAGTGGCGGTATTGAAAGCGCAGGGTCCTATACTCGCTGGGGGCAATGAGCTTGCGGCAGGCGACGTTCACAGAATGGAGAGGGCCTTCGATCTCCCGCCGCCAGAAGGTCAGGAAGGTCTCCAACACGGGAAAGTCGGGCGCCTGGTCGTAGTCCTGCCAGACATAGGTTTGCAACAAACCAGGGTGATCGGGCATCCGGTAGAGGATTTCCGCGGTGGTCAGGCTGTAGCCGGCAAGCTGCCGCTCAAGACACGATGACATGATGGCCTCCGCATGACGTTGCACGGGGAAGTCTGCCACGGTGATTGAACAATGCAAGTCGGCTAAGGAAAAGAACGCAATCCTTACAACAGCTTAGCTTAGCAGCATGCCCGTTAGACTGCTAATCGACCGCCGGCCGCGCCTTCACGTCTTGCCGAATTCGCAGGCGCCCCCTGGCGCTTGGGAAGGCACAGAACCAAAGAGCGCCCAGCATCACTTGGCGACCGTCGGGCACCGCCTGCACGGCCTATAGGCACTCTCACTGGCCCGCTGAAGTGTGCTTCAAGGCCGCCAGTCCTTGCTTGACGCTTGTGACGTTTGCGCGCAGGGGCGCCCGTGGCCGCAGCGGCCACCTGATTGTGATGGGCCCCCAAACCGGTTACCCAAAGCCCCGCCGCGCCCATTCAAACCGCGTAAACTGGACAGATGCTCGGACCCCTTCCGGACACAGCACCCGCCTTTTTCGCCGACATTGCAGGGCTGAAGCGTGTGCGCTCGGCGCGGGCGCACGGGCAAAGCCTTGCCGATGGCGCCTTCCTCACCGCCTGGTCGCGCCTTGCTGGGGGCGAGGATCCCGAATCAGTGGCGGGAGGTGTCGTTGCCTTTGCCGCCGCCCATACGGTGCTTGGGGCTGTAGACGGGCCCACCCTTTCCGATGCCGGCGTTGGAGACGCTGACCGACAGATGATCTACCGCGAGGCGGCAGGCCGATCCCTCGGGTCGCTGGCGCGTTACCTGGAGGCGCCCATCCAGGCCCTTGCCGCAAGCGAGCCCTTCCTCACCGACGCGCCTCCTTTCGCGCAGCTTTTGACCGATCAGCCCTGCCTGTCTGAAGACCATGGCGATCCGCCACCGTCCCTTGCGGCCCACTCATGGTGCGTGGCCGCCATTGCAGGCACCATCGAACTGGCACGCAACGCGCCGCTCGCACCGGCGGTGATGGTCGCTCTCGTCCACCACGCAGGCAATGCCTTCGTGCCCGATGGCGGGCCAGGCGCCACACGCCTTCTCACCGCCCATGTGGGTGCCCTTGGCGAGAGGATGACGGAGCGTGCCCTTTCCCAGTGTCCTCCCCAGATCGCCAGTATGGGCCGCGATGGCCTTGAGGGGCTGAGCGACCTGTCCACCACGGCGTCGACAGCCTTCCACGCCGCCCACATCATTGAGCGGACGGCAGACCGTCGCCACGCCGCCAACCGCGCAGGGTTTTCGCTCAGCGATGCCTTCACGCCCCACGATCTTGTGGACGATGGGCCACTGGCCGCCTTCCAAAGGGAGGTCCTGCACCAGCTGGGGCTGGGGTTCTAACCCCCCACTTGGGTTCTAACCGTTTAGGAGCCAAAACCCGCCGAGGTGGGAAGCCACGTGGCAAGACCGGGGACGGCGACGAGAAGCGCAAGGCCGCCGAGCATCAACAGGACAAATGGGAAAGCGCCGCGCACCACCTGGGCCAAAGGCGCGTTGGTGATGCCTTTGATGACGAAAAGGTTCATCCCCACAGGCGGTGTGATCATCGCGAGCTCAAGATTGATCATCAACAACACGCCGTACCAGACAAGGTTGATGTCGAGGGCGATCATCGTCGGCAGCAGGATGGGCGTCGTGATCAAGATGATGGCGATCGCCTCGAAAAACATGCCCATCACGAAGATCAACGCCATCACCACGATGATGAAGCCGAGCGGCGACAGACCCAGCGCCGTCACCGCCTCCGTCACTCCCACAGGCAGGCGGATGATGGTGATGGCATGGCCGAACATGGCCGCCCCGGCGATGATCATGAACACCATCAGCGAGGTGCGCATGGCCGCATAGGCACACGCATAAAGATCCTTGAAGCCGAAATTCCTGTAGATCACCACCGCCACGAACAGGGCGTAGATGGAGCCTGCGGCCGCCGCCTCAGTGGCGGTAAAGATGCCGAAATAGATGCCGCCCAACACCACAGG
>JBCDCF010000273.1:0-5447 GCA_039182345.1 Pseudomonadota bacterium | reverse complement strand
GCGTTCGCAAGGGACGGCGCCATCGTCAAACAACCGTTGTCGGACGATGCGTTCCAAAAAGTGCGCGACGAGGTGATGGCCGTCCGCGCCCCCGCCTACGAAATGCGCGAGGGTGATGCCATCACCCGCCGCATCGCCGTCACGCCCGAAATCCTGAAGAGTTGCCCTGCGCTCAAAGCGCTTCTCACCTCGAAGGAGTATCAGGGGCCCATCCGCTATGTGGGCTCGTTCGATGTGGCCCCTTACCTCTACATTCAGACCATCTACACCCACGTAAACGGGGACTCCAACGCCCCCGACCCGCAGAACGATCTGCACATGGACACCTTCCACCCCACCGTCAAAGCCTGGCTCTGGCTGGACGATGTGGACGAGGCGATGGGTCCGTTTGCCTACGTCTTCGGCTCCCACAAGGTGGATCAGCGCCGCCTTGCCTGGCACAAACGCCGCAGTGTTCTTGCCTCCACAGGCGGCCCAAGCGGCGGCTCGTTTCGTGTGAGCGAGGCGGAGCGCACGCATCTTCGCTTGCCCGAGGCACACAAGTTCGTGGTTCCAAGGGGCACCATGGTGGCGGGCGATACCTTCGGCTTCCACCGCCGCACGCGCGCCACGCGCCCCTCCCGCAGGGTGGAGCTGTGGGCTTCGAGCCGGCCGAACCCTTTCTACCCGTTCGTGAAAAACTGGTTCTGGCCGCTGCCGGGGCTTGAGCATCGCCAAGCGATCCTGTGGCAGAAGTACGCGACGTGGGCCCACAAGAAGGGCCTCAGGGCGCGCAAGGACTGGCACTATGTGGGGATTGTCACGCCTGCATCGGACCCGGTCCACATCGACTGACCGACCAGCGCAGTTCGCTCCGCTAAAATTCTAAACGCCCTGCCCGCACCTTGTCGTTGACAAATCCCCATTGGCGGGCGGAATGTTGCCGCTTGCTGTCGCAAGCGTTGGTCGCCACAGCTCCCACCACTGCCGTGCCGGGGCGGTCTGCCTCGGACAACCCCGAGGGAGGGCGGCCATGACGATGCTCACCGAACTGTTCAATGGCATCAGCGATTTCACCTGGGGGTGGGCGCTCGTGCCCTTCCTTGTGGTGATCGGCGGCTTCTTCACGCTGTCCTCGCGCTTCATTCAGCTCCAATACTTCAAGCGCATGTTCGGCGTTTTGACCAAGAGCCAGCCAGGCGTGGCAGGCCATGTCAGCTCCCGTGCAGCACTCCTCGTCAGCGTCGGCGGACGGGTCGGCGGCGGCAACATTGCCGGCGTTGCGGTGGCCATCACCCTTGGCGGACCTGGCGCAGTGTTTTGGATGTGGGCGATCGCCCTTGTCGGCATGGCGACCAGCCTGTTTGAGTGTTCCCTCGCACAGCTCTACAAGCGCACCGAACCAGACGGCACCTATCGCGGCGGCCCTGCCCAGTACATCATCCACGGGCTGGGGCGGAATTTCACCTGGCTGGCGGTGATTTACGCCGTGTGCCTGATTGCCGCCTTCGCCCTCGGCTTCAACGCCTTCCAGGGCAACACCGTCGCAGGCGCCATGCAGGAAAGCTTTGCGGTGGAGCGCTACTACACAGGCATCGGCCTGTCGGTCATCACCGCCCTTGTGGTGTTTGGCGGCATCAAACGTATCGCTCAGGTGGCGGACGTCGTCGTCCCTGTCATGGCGGTCGGCTACATCGGCCTGGCCTTCCTCGTCATCATCCTCAACATTGCCGACGTTCCGGGCGTCCTCCTCACCATCTTGAAGAATGCCTTTGGCTTTGAGGAGGCTGTGGCGGGCGGGGTTGGCGCGGCCATCTCCCAAGGGTTGCGACGGGGGCTTTTCTCCAACGAGGCGGGGCTCGGCTCAGCGCCCAATGTTGCTGCCGTCGCCTACGTGCCGCATCCTGTGACCCAAGGGGTGGCGCAATCCCTGTCGGTTTTCATCGACACCATGATCATCTGTAGCGCCACCGCGTTCATGATCCTCCTCAGCGATGTCTACCAGCCGGGGGCCGACATCGATGGCGTGGTGCTGACGCAAACGGCCCTTTCCTCTCACCTTGGCAGCTGGGCGGACGATGTGCTCGCCATCGCCATCCTGCTCTTTGCGTTCTCGTCCATCGTCTACAACTACTATCTGGGCGAGACGGGGCTGTCGGTCTTTACCGAGAATTGGGCGGCGCGACAGACGCTCAGGGTGGTGATCATCGGCATCGTGTTCCTGGGCGCGACGGCGGAAGGGGCCACCTCGGTCTTCTTCTTCTCCGATCCGCTGATGGGTGTCCTCGCACTCGTCAATCTGATTGCGATCTTGATGCTCTTTCCCATCGGCCTTCGCCTGGTGAGGGACTACCACAACCAGCTGAAGGCCGGCGCGGAGGAGCCTAAGCTGAACCCTGCCGACTATGAGGACCTTGATATCGACGTGACGGCGTGGACCGACGACCAACCCGCCGTTGCCGCCGATCCCCCTGCCGGCGCCGTCGAGCAAGCGCGCTAGGGCACGACCCGCTCAGTGTAAATCACACTGAGCGGGTGACAACGTGCTCGCGTTCAAATCTGGCGCATGTCCTCTTCGCTCGATCTGACCCTGATCGAGTGGGACATGCGCTAGCGGGTTGGAGGCAGCGGTCGCCGCTACATTCTGAACACGCCGAAGCGCGTGTCCTCGATGGGCGCGTGCAAGGTGGCGGCAAAGGCGAGCGACAGGATCCGCCGCGTGTCCCTCGGGCGGATCACCCCATCGTCCCAAAGCCTTGCGGTGGCATAAAGGGGGTGGCCCTCGGCCTCATAGGTGTCGCGGATGGGTGCCTTGAACGCCTCCTCCTCCTCAGGCCACCAGGTCCCGCCGCCAGCCTCGATATTGTCGCGCTTGATGGTGGCAAGGACCGACGCGGCCTGCTCACCCCCCATCACCGAAATGCGCGCCGTCGGCCAGGTGAACAGGAAGCGTGGGCTATAGGCGCGCCCGCACATCCCATAATTGCCCGCCCCGTAGGACCCGCCGACGATCAGCGTGATCTTGGGCACGGCCGCGCACGCCACCGCCGTCACCAACTTGGCCCCCGCGCGGGCAATGCCGCCCGCCTCATACTCCCGCCCCACCATGAAGCCTGTGATATTTTGCAGGAACAGGAGCGGGATCTTGCGCTGGCAGCACAGCTCCACGAAATGGGCGCCCTTGTCGGCACTTTCGGAAAACAAGATGCCGTTGTTGGCAATGATCCCGATGGGCATCCCCGACAGCCGCGCAAACCCCGTCACGAGCGTCGTCCCATAAAGCGCCTTGAACTCATCGAACCGCGAGCCGTCCACCAGCCGCGCGATGATCTCGCGAATGTCGGTCTGCTTTTTGAGGTCCGCCGGCATTGCAGCGTCGATGTCGTCCACCAGAGGCGGCTCCGGCGCGTCCATCGCAAGGGGGTGGATGGACGGTGGCGCAAGGTTGGCGACCGCGCGCCTTGCCATGGCCAGCGCCTGCCTGTCATCCACCGCGTAGTGGTCGGCAACGCCTGACAGGCGGGCATGAACGTCCGCCCCGCCAAGGTCCTCAGCGCTGACCACCTCGCCCGTTGCCGCCTTCACCAAAGGCGGTCCACCCAGGAAAATCGTACCCTGGTGGCGCACGATGATGGCTTCATCGGCCATGGCAGGCACGTAGGCGCCACCTGCCGTGCACGAGCCCATGACGACGGCGATCTGCGCAATGCCCTCAGCCGACATGGTGGCCTGGTTGTAGAAAATCCGCCCGAAGTGATCGCGGTCGGGAAACACCTCCGTCTGGTTGGGAAGGTTCGCCCCACCAGAGTCCACGAGGTAGACGCAGGGGAGGCGGTTTTGCCGTGCGATCTCCTGCGCCCGCACGTGCTTTTTGACCGTCATCGGGTAGTAGGTGCCGCCTTTGATGGTGGCATCGTTGCACACCACCATCACCGGCCGCCCGCACACCGAGCCTATCCCCGTGATCAGCCCTGCAGCATGGATCGGCTCGCCATAAAGCCCGTTCGCCGCAAGGGGCGAGAGCTCCAGAAACGGCGCGCCAGGGTCAAGCAGCGTTTCCACACGCTCGCGCGGCAGGAGTTTGCCCCGTTTGAGGTGCCGCTCCCGCGCCTTGTCCGAACCGCCTTTGGCCGCATCAGCAAGGCGCTGGTCCAAATCCTCGACCAGGGCGCCCATGGCAGCGCGGTTCGCCTCTTTGCTGGAGGGGTCGAGGGCAGATTGCAATTGTGTCACGGCGGCCTCTCGTCTGCGGTCAATGCGCCACTGGCGCCGTGCCAGTCTAATGCGGCCGAGGCACAAAATGCATCGCTCCAGTGGTTCCAATCCGCTGCAACGGCGTTAAAGGATGTTGGCCTGTGGAAGGGGACCCCATGTTTGCCGATCGCATCGAAGGAAAGTGGATCGACGCCTTCGCCGAACTTTTCGAGGCCGCCGCCGTCAGGTCCACCGAGACCGTTGCCATTCTGGCTGAAACCCAGTCGCGCGAGATCAACGTCCACCTTGCCGAACTTGCCCTGTCGCGGCTTGGCGTGCGGCCATATCGCCTCGTTGCACCTTCGCTGCGATCGGGGCGGATGATCACCCGCTCCACAGGCGCCTCACAGGTGCTGACGGGGCTCGACCCTTTGGTCGCCGCCATGCAGGCCGCCGATGTGGTGGTGGACCTTACCCTTGAAGGGCTGATGCATGCGCCCCAGACCGGCGCGATCCTCTCCGCAGGCACCCGCATCCTCGTGATCTCCAACGAGCATCCCGAGATTTTGGAGCGCATGCGCCCCGACCCTGCGCTGAAGGAGGCAACGCTCCAGGCCGCACGGCGGGCGCGCAAGGCGAAGGCCATGACCGTCACCTCCAAAGAGGGGTCGGACCTTACCGTCGATATGGAAGGCGCACAGACCGTTGGCGTGTGGGGGTGGACGGACAAGCCAGGCACGCTTGCCCACTGGCCTGGCGGCATTGTCGTCTCCTTCCCGCGGGCAGGCACCGTCGCGGGGCGACTGGTTCTGTCGCCGGGGGACATGAACCTCACCTACAAACGCTACATCGAAAGTCCCGTCACCCTCACCCTGAAAGATGACCGTGTGGTCGCAGTGGAGGGAAACGGGGTCGACGCCAAGCTGATGCGCGACACATGGGCCGCATGGAACGACGACGACGCCTATGCGGTGAGCCATGTGGGCTGGGGCCTCAACCCCGGTGCCAGGTGGGACGCGATGACCATGGTGGACAAAGGCCACCACAACGGCACGGAACTGCGCGCCGTTCCAGGAAACTTCCTTTTCTCCACCGGCGCCAACGAGTTCGCGGGCCGCTATGGCGAGGGCCATTTCGACCTGCCGATGATGGGCTGCACCATCAAGCTGGACGGCGAGGCCGTGGTGGACGAGGGCCGGCTCGTTTGACCCTCCCCCACGACAAGGCAGCGCTGCGCCAGGCCGCCCTCAAGGCCCGCCAAAACGCCGCGCGCG
>JBCDCF010000272.1:0-5452 GCA_039182345.1 Pseudomonadota bacterium | reverse complement strand
TCAAGCTTTCACTTCATGCCCGATGCGCCTGCCACCGAGGTTGCCGTCAAGATCGTCCTCTTCAACGCCATCTGGATCCCTTTGCACATTGTGTGGCTGTGGGCGGGGATCGGGCTGAGACGCATGTCGCTGAGCGCCAAGGTGAGCCGCGCCATCAATGTCGCGATGGCCATTGCCATGCTGGCCGTGGTGGCTCTGGCCGCCTTTAGGGGCTAGCGCGCTTGCCGCTCAGTTTGGATCAATCTGAGCGAAGAGCAATCGCGCCCGATGTTGGGTGCGAGCACGCCACGATCCGCTCGGTTTAGTTCAAACCGAGCGGATCGTGCTTGCGCACCGGGCGCGGCGCCACGCGAAACTTCAGTGGCCACGGCGTGATCGTACCAAGGTTCGGCGGTGCCCCTCACCATTGCAGCCCTTCCGTAAGCGTGGACTCTCGCGGGAGGTCAGGCGGAAAGGCGCAGCCGCTCGCCGCCGTCCACCATGGTGAGGTCCTGTCGGCAGCGGCCGCCGCGGATGGCTTTGGCAAGGGCGTCGCGCTCCATGGGGGCGCCGAAGGAGACGCCTTGCAGATGGGCGATCCCGATGTCGCGCAGCATGAAGGCCTGGGCAGGGGTCTCCACGCCATCGGCAGCAATGGCAATGCCAAGGACGTCGCCAGCCTGCTGGATGGATTTGATCACGCTCGGCGCTTTGGGGGTCTGCGCGACGGTGGCGACAACGCTCCTGTCCAACACAAGACGTTCAGGCGACACGCGGGAAAGGTCCGCTATGGGAAGGCTGGTCCCGTCAAAGCCTGTCATATCGAGCTGTGCGCCCGCCCTTTTCAGCGTCGTGCATGCAGTGAAGGGGAAGACGTCGCGCCCGTCGCTCAGAAGATCGGCACTCAGCCGAAAAGCCACCTTTGTGGGCGACTTTGCGATCCTCGCTGCCACGCTGTCGGCCAGCGCCTCCAGCCTGCGGGGGCAGGCGGGAAGGGCAACACGGGGGATGAGAACCCCCTCTTCCCTGAGGCGCGCTGCCTCTTCAAGGGCGGTGGTAAACAGCCAGCGGTCGATGGCCAGAAACGCTTCTGAGGTGTCGGCAACGGGAAGCACGCTTTCCAGCGACACGGCAGTACGCCCGCCTTTGTGCCAGACCGCCTGCACCTCCACCCCTGTCACCGCCATGGTGCGCGCGCACACCTGGGGCACGTAAGCGGCTTTGATCTCGCCCTCTTGGAGCGCCTTCGCCAAATCCTCCTGCAGGGACTTGATGGGGGTTTCGGCACACAAAGGGCCCTTGAAGGCATAGGCGCGGGACTTGCCGGCACGCTTGGCGCGGTAAAGGGCAAAGTCGGAATTGCGCATCAACGCTTCTGAATCGGTGCCGCCGACGGGCGTGGTGGCAATCCCCACACTGGCGCCGAAACGGCACGGATGGCCGTGATAGTCCACAGGGTGGGAGAGGCTTTGGACGATACGCTCGGCCACATCCATCGCCTCGCTCTCCCGCGAGACGGCAAGGGCCAGGACAAACTCGTCCCCACCCATGCGCGCAACGGCTGCGTCAGGCTCTGCAATGTCGGAGAGGATGCGGGCCACCTCCTTCAACACATGGTCGCCCGCGCCATGGCCGACGGTGTCGTTGATCTGCTTGAAGCCATCAAGATCCACCTGGAGGAGCGCCACCTCACGGCCCTCCCCGCGCTGGTCGAGCAGTTCGGCAAGGCGGCCGCGCAGATAGCGGCGGTTGCCGATCTGCGTCAGCGAATCGCGCACCGCCTGCTGCTCGATCTTGGCTTTGGCGGCTTCAAGCTCACGGGCGTAGCTTTCCAGCTGGCGCGTCTGGTTCTTCATGGCGGTGATGTCGAGGCGAAGGACCACGCGGTCGCCATTGGGGGCCACCTGGCGGAACACCCTGTAGTGGCGCTTGCCCACCACCACGTCCACCTCGCCCTGAAGCTCGGTCCAGGTGCGCTCGGCATGTTCGATGAAGCGCTTCAGGTCATCGTCTTCGGTGGACAGGATGCCGTGCTTGACGGCAACGCGCATGATGTCATCGAAATGCATGCCGACGCGCAAAGGCTCTCGCCCTGCCGTCCACGATTCCTGGTAGGCGCTGTTGAAGAAGAGCAGCGTGTTGGTCTTGTCGAAGAGGGCAAAGGGGTCCGGAAATGTGTTGATGGCCGAGACCATGCGCGCATGGGCTTCCCGCAGCGACGCCACAAGACGGTCCCGTTCGCCAAGGGCCGCCTCCGCCTCATCCTCCCTTTGACGCAGCCTGTCCACGTTGCGGAAGACTTTGACCAGGAGCGGACCGTCGTCCGTTGTCATGGCTCTGACGCTGACATCGGCCCAAAACACCGTGCCGTCCTTGCGGGCGCACCGCAGTTCGCCGCGGAAGGCATCGCTCTCAGGCGCGTCGGGGTCGAGGGAGGGCAGGCGGTGGCGCGGCTGGTCAGGGGCGTAGAGGATGCGCGAGTGGCCGCCGACAATGTCGTCCTTGGTGTAGCCGAAGGCGTCTACCAAGGCATCGTTCACCCACAGCACAGTGGCGCCGCCACGCACGGGATCCATGCGCCCGATGAGGATCGGATCGTCAATCAGGTCCGGGAGGCGTCCAACGACCGCGTCCAATGACATCCAAACCTCACACGTTTGCGCTGGCCGGACCCACTCAGCGCCTTACCCAATTTACGGAGCGCCGCTTGTGTGCACCTTGCCGCGCCAAAAGTTTCCATCACGTGGAAAAGCCCGCAGACGAACCCGCGGGCCAGACTGTCATCTCATATGGGTCGCAAAAGCCGCCGCGCAGCCTGGACCTTTGTGCAATTTCGCAAGGGGCCGTCCCTGCGCCATAGCGCCGGCCAAGTGGCAGGCAGGCACCGGCGCTTAAGGTAACGCGTCACCTTATGGTGGCAATGCTTCATGGGTGACTTTTAACGATTCGGTCCAAACCCGTGCCGCGACGGAGTTCCCGTGTGCGCGCACCAACGCCCGTTTTGTGACCTGCGTCACACGAGGAGGCCAGCACCATCACCACCTCAGGGATGCAGCGGCCGATCCCGGCAAACCTTGGAGGACCACGACCATGGCAACTCTGATCCTCGTCGCCACGGCCACCGTGCCAAGACCTGCCGGCCGGTTCCGCTGATCGCCGTTCGTCGGTGCTCATTCACCGGCGAACGTCTTGTGCTCCCGCAAACTTGATGAGCCCGAGCGGTCTCTCCCGGCCGTGAGGGCTCTTTTTTTGAAGGCTCGCCCCACCGAACGGTCGCGTGACGGTAACAAAACCCTGCTAGATTGCGGTCGGGTGTGTCAGGTCAGACCGGCGCGCTCACCTGTTGCCATTGCCCTTTGCCGCCCGCTGCACCCACGTGAATTGCCCCATGCTCGACGCCTTCAGCGCACCAGGCCGCTTCCTTCGCGGCAACCTGCACTGCCATTCCACCCGCTCCGATGGAGAGCTCAGCCCCGAGAGGGTGTGCCACTTCTACCGGGAGAACGGGTACGACTTCATTTGTCTGAGCGACCACTTCATGGCGCGCTACGGCTATCCCATCACCGACACGCGCAGCTTTCGCACCAACCAGTTCACCACGGTGATTGGCGCTGAACTGCACGCCCCCCGAACCAAGGTGGGCGAGGACTGGCACATCCTTGCAGTGGGTTTGCCGCTGGACTTTGCGCAGAACGGGGCGGACGAGACGGGCGTCGGGCTGGCAGAACGTGCGCTCAGCGTGGGGGCGTTCGTCGCCATCCCCCATCCCGAGTGGTACACCTTGACCCTTGAGGACGTCCTCAGCCTTGACCGCGTTGACGCTGTGGAGGTCTACAACACGGTCTGTGACTATGAAAACGGCCGTGGCGGCGGCGCCTACCTCCTCGATCAACTGTTGTGCTCAGGCAGGCGCATGGGTGCCATTGCCGTTGACGATGCGCACGCCTACCAAAGCGATGCGTTGGGTGGCTGGGTGATGGTCAAGGCCGAACAGAACGAGCCGTCGGCCATTGTCGCTGCCCTGAAAGCGGGCCACTACTACGCCTCCCAGGGCCCCTCGATCCACCATTTGGAACGCCAGGACGATCACATTGCGCTGGAGACGTCGGCCGTGGACCGTGTGTTTTTGGTGGGCGAAGGGGCACGCTACTGTGCCGTCTACGGCCAGGGCTTCACGCGTGCGCGGCTGCCGCTGGAAAAATTCATGGGCACCTGGTGCCGGGCGGTGGCGGTAGACAATGCCGGCAAGTGCGCCTGGACCAACCCTTTATGGCTGAACGGATCAACGGATTAGTGACCCCCGACCTCATCATCTTCGACTGCGACGGCGTTTTGATTGACAGTGAAATCCTTGCCTGTGCCGTCGACGCGGAAAAACTCACCGAGCAAGGCTTTGAAATCACCACCGAGGAGGTGGCAAGGCGCTTTGCCGGCGTTCCCAGCATCGATGTCTACGAGACTGTGGAGGCGCAGATCGGCCGTCCCCTCCCCGAGGACTTCGAGGCGATGGTGGACAGGGAAATCCTTGCCACCTACCACGATCATCTGAAACCGATCCCTGGCGTCCACAAGGTGTTGTCGGAGTTGACGACGCGGCGCTGCGTTGCCTCCAACAGCCGGCCCGCCAAGCTGATGCTGGGGTTGGTGGAAACCGAACTCATCGACTACGTCTACCCGCACGTGTTCTCTTCCGTCCTGGTGGAGAAAGGCAAACCCGCGCCGGACCTTTTCTTTTATGCCGCCCGGCAGATGGGCGTCGAGCCGAGCCGCTGCGTGGTGATTGAGGACAGCATTGCCGGCGTCAGCGGCGCTGTGGCGGCCGGCATGCCGGTCATCGGGTTCCCAGGCGCCAGCCACTGCCAGGACGGGCACGACCAGCGCCTCCGCGAGGTGGGTGCGCGCGCAATCCTGCCCCGGTTCGAGGACCTTCACGCCACCATTGCGGCCCTTGACTGACGCGTATCACGTGGTGGGAATGATGAAGTCCGGCGTGATTCCCGACTGCGCCACATAGGCGTTGGCATCGCGGCCTTTGAAAAGGCCGTGGTCGGTGACAAGGATTGTGGCAAAGCCTGCCTTGCGCCCGCCCAGCACATCGGTGTGGAGGGTGTCGCCCACCATGGCGATGCGTTCAGGCGGGGCGGCAAGACGGTCTGCTGCCGCCACAAATGCTTCCTGGAAGGGCTTGCCGAAAAACCGTGGCTCCACAAGGCCTTGGTCGGCAAGTGCATGGGCGTAGGCACCAGGCTCAAGGGAGAGGCTTGTCTCAAACGGTGCCACAAGGTCAGGGTTGGCGACCACGAGGGGGCGCGGCTTACTGGCAAGGGCACTGGCGAGCCGTGCCTGGTGCTGTGGCCCCCAGCGCGCGCTCGATAGGAACAAGAACGCATCGGCGCGCTCATAAAGGCTCTCGTCGGCCATAAGGTCGGCAACGTCGGCCTCAATGTCTTCAAAGGTGTCGGTGGGGCCGCAG
>JBCDCF010000271.1:0-5453 GCA_039182345.1 Pseudomonadota bacterium | reverse complement strand
GATGCTGAGGTCTGGCTCGACGGCGGCCACAACCGCGATGCTGGCGAGGCGGTGGCAGCAGCGTTCGCCGACCTTGAGGAGCGCGTCTCACGCCCCTTGTTCCTCATTGCCGGCATGCTGTCGACCAAGGACCCGAAGGCGTACTTCCAATCCTTCCAAGGGCTTGTGCGGCACGTCTTCACCGTGCGCGTGCCTGGGACGGATGCCTCCATCGAGCCTGGCGCCCTTGCCGATGCGGCCGAAGCGGCGGACCTGTCGGCCGAGGCGGTGGGCTCCGTGCGCACGGCCATGCGCCGGTTGGCGGAGAACTGGCGGGTCGAACCGCCGCCGCGGATTTTGATTGCCGGATCCCTTTACCTCGTTGGCGATGTGCTGGAACAGAACGGCACGCCGCCCCAGTGAGGGGCGTCGCGCCGACCCCCGGTCACAAATCGATACAAAGCGTCCCAAGAGATTGATTTTCGAGATGTTTTACGCATCATGTCCAACCGTTTCGTCAGGCGCCAGATGACGCCGACGCACGCATTTTAAGGACCTTCGCCATGGCGCTGGACGTTGATGTGGTTTTGGACCGGCGGCGGCTGTTGCGCCGCGCTGCCATCTGGCGCGCCCTTGCCATCCTCGTGGTGCTGGGGGCGATCGGCGGTGGGATTGTCGCAAGCGGCGGCCTGCGGGGTGAGCACATCGCCCGCCTTCCCATCGAGGGCGCCATTGTCTCTGACCGCAAGATCCTCACCCTTGTGGATAAGTTGGCAAAGGACGACAAAGTGGCCGCCGTCCTGGTGTCCATCAATTCTCCCGGCGGCACATCGGTGGGCGGCGAGCGGCTTTATAACGCCTTGCGGGAGTTGGATGAGCGCAAGCCTGTGGTGGCGCACATCACGACCCTCGGCGCATCGGCCGCCTACATGGCCGCCATTGCGAGCGATCACATCGTTGCCCAGCGCACCAGCCTCACAGGATCCGTGGGGGTGTTGATCCAGTACGGGCAGATCAACCAGCTCCTGGAGAACTGGGGGATCCAGGTGGACAAGGTGGAATCGGGCGCGCTGAAAGCGGAGCCGAACCCGTTCCAGCCGGCGCCACCTGCGGCCGTCGCCGTCCTCCAGTCGGTGGTGGATGACACGTTCGACTGGTTCATCGGCCTTGTGAAAGACAGGCGCGAACTCAGCGATGCCCAAGTGGCCCGCATTGGCGATGGGCGCATCTTCACAGGCGCACAGGCGCTGGACGCTGGTCTGATCGACGCCATCGGCGGCGAGAAGACGGCTGTGGACTGGCTGGTGGCCGAGCGCGGTGTGCCCCGCGGCCTCACCGTGCGCGGCTATGAGGTGGGCGATGAGGCCGACGACGGCTTCCTGGCGCGGATGGGAGACCGTGTGGTTGATCGACTTTTTGCCACAATTGGATTGAGGCCGAGCCCTTTTGACGGGCAGGGCCCTGTTGACGGGCTATGGTCCCTTTGGCAGGCTCGTGCGCCGTCGGATCTGCCGGAAGGGCAATAACAATGATCAAGTCCGAGCTTGTGACCCGCCTCGCGGCCCAAAACCCCCATTTGTTCCAAAGGGATGTAGAGGCGATTATCAACGCGATTTTGGATGAGATCGCCGATGCGCTGCATGACCGCAACCGTGTGGAACTGCGCGGCTTCGGGGCGTTTTCGGTCCGCGTGCGCGGTGCGCGCACAGGCCGCAACCCGCGCACGGGAGACCCCGTTGAGGTTGAAGAGAAGGCTGTGCCCTTCTTTCGCACTGGCAAGGAAATGCGCGATCGCATCAACACCGTGCCGGTGAAGGCAACGCGCAAGAAGGCCAAGCCCAAACGTGCGTCTGCCGGAGCAAGACCTCCCGCCTGATCGTCGTCGGGAGGCGGAAGGAACCGCCTGTGCGCATGGGTTTTGTCAGTATCGCGCTCGGGCTTGTGAGTTTGGTCTTGGTGTCCCTTGCCGTGGTCAACAGGGCGCCTGTGCCTGTTGTGGGGGACCCGTTCGGTGGGCCACCGGCCTTCCAGCTTCCCCTTTATCTCCTCGTCTATGCTGCACTCGTCGTCGGTGTGGTGTCAGGGGGCGTTGCCGCCTTCGCCAGCCAACGCCGCGTGCGTCGCCAAGCGCGCCACCACGCCAAGGAGGTGGAGCGGTTGAAGGACGAGCTTGAGATCACCCGTGCCGCAGGCGGCCACGGCCAGCCCCAGCGGGCGCTCCCTTTCCACTGAGGCCAGCCAGTGCGCGTGCCGCTCAAGTTGGATCAACCTGAGCGGATGAAGGCGTGCTCCAGCGGGGTAAGGCGCCGACCCATCGCGGCTGCAGTGACAGCCACAGGGGCCGCCACTCAAACGGCCTTAGATGGAGACCACCACCCGGCCGCGCACGGCGCCTTTCAGGATGTCGCGGCCAAGGGCGGGCACATCGTCGAGTGTGGCTTCGACAATCATCGATTCCAGAAGGTCCATGGGAAGGTCGTCTTTGATGCGCTGCCAAGCCGTCACGCGGGCATCGTGCGGCTGCATGACCGAATCGATGCCGAGGAGATTGACCCCGCGCAAGAGGAACGGCACCACCGTCGCGCCCTCCAACTTCGCCCCGCCCGCAAGGCCCACCGCAGCAACGCTCCCGCCGTAGGACAGGAGGGTGAGAACGTGGGAGAGCATGGCACCGCCCACAGCATCCACGGCACCGCCATAGGTCTCTTTGCCAAGAGGGCGCTGGGGCGGGTCGGCGAGATCCTCGCGCGGGACAATGGTCTTGGCGCCAAGTGACGTGAGGTAATCCGCCGTTTCCGGCCGCCCGGTCACGGCGGCCACCTCGTAGCCCCTTTTGGCAAGAATGGCGGTTGCCACCGAGCCGACGCCCCCTGCCGCCCCTGTGACAAGGACGGGGCGGCCGGAGGGGCTCAGCCCGTGCGCCTCGAGCGCCATCACGGCAAGCATGGCGGTGAAGCCTGCGGTCCCCACAGCCATGGCCTGGCGGGCGGTGAGGCCTTCGGGAAGTTTGACCAGCCAGTCGCCCTTCACACGGGCCTTTTGGGCATAACCGCCCCACCACACTTCGCCCACGCGCCACCCTGTCAGCACCACCGCATCGCCGGGGGAGAAGCGCGGGTCGTCGGAGGTTTCCACCACGCCGGCAAAGTCGATCCCCGGCACGTGGGGGTAGGTCCGCACAAGCCCGCCGCCGCCTGTCAGGCACAAACCGTCCTTGTAGTTCACCGTGGAATGGGAGACGCGCACGGTGACCATCTGGTCGCCAGCCTCACCCTGGGGCAGGCGCCCTTCGTCGATGTCCTGAAGGGTGGCGGTGACACCGTCATCGGTCTTGTCCACCAACAGCGCTTTCATAGATCTTTCTCCGTTCGCGCACGAGCCACGGCACTCCGACAGGGGTCAGGCCGGCTCACATGGACTAGCAATCTAGAGCGGGTCGCGCCCACAGGGAAACGAAGGCGCTAAGGCAGAGGACGCTCACCCCTCGCCTGAACCCTCCGCTTGCTCGCCCTCTCGTTTGGAGCGTTTGAGGGGCAGCACCTTGCCGGCCTTTTCCACCAGGGAGTGGACGGCAGAGCCAAGGGCCAGGAGCTGGACGAGGCGGGCCGTGTCCAGGCGGTTCATGTCATCGTACCAGCCCGACAACAATTCGATCAGATGGGTGAGTTCGGCAATGCGCTGGTGGGCGTAGGTGTCGGCCTCCGCCCCGTGGTTGCGGAAGGAGAGGTCACGCAGCTTGGACAGGGTCGGATCGATCTCGCGCTGCTTACGCTCCTGCACGAGGGTGCGCACAATCTCCCAAAGGTCCGACGGGGTGGTGAAGTACTCGCGCCTGTCGCCTGGCATGTGCATCAGCCGCACGAGCTTCCAGGCCTGCAACTCCTTGAGTCCCATGGAAACGTTGGACCGGGAGAAGCCGAGGTGCGCGGCGATCTCCTCAGCATTCAGCGGCCGCTCGTTCAAAAACAGCAGTGCATAGATCTGCCCCACCGTCCTGTTGATGCCCCAGCGCGACCCCATTTCGCCGAAATGGAGAACGAATTCCTCTTGGAGAGGGGGAAGGTTCACGCAGGTACCATCATGCGACGGGCTCGCTTGCCATGCCCATGCGCCCCAATGCGCCAGGCCACGCTGCCAAGGCCGGCAAAAAGGCTTTGGCGGCGACCCACACCATAGCGCTTTTTGAACATTTTTTCACGGCGTGCGGAAAACGAACCTTCCGGGTGTTCACCAAGCAGGGAATAATCACCCAACGCCACCGTTCCTCCACAGGGTGATGGTGGCCCTCCTCCCCGTGCGATGGGGCCGAGACCGGCTTGCACAAAACCAACATCGCGAGCGGTTGCGCGGCTGCCTGCCCAATCCCTGAAACCACCCCAGCGGCAACGCGCGGGGGGCTTATGGAGCACACCAGTCAATGGCAACGATCAACGGAACTGACGACGCCGACACCCTGTTCGGGACCGGCGGGGCCGATGCGATTTTCGGCCGCGACGGGGAAGACAGGCTGTTCGGCGGCCAAGGCAACGACACGGTCGACGGCGGCGACGACGATGATGTGGTCAACGGCGGCGGCGGCAATGACCGCGTCATCGGCGGCAAGGGAGAAGACACCTTGTTCGGCGGCGAGGGCAATGACCGCCTCTCCGACGAGAGCGGCGACGATGAACTGAGCGGCGGGAAAGGCCGCGACACCCTCCTTGCCGGGGACGGGAACGACCGTCTGTCAGGTGGCAGCGGTGCTGACAGCCTGCGCGCCGGCGAGGGCAACGACACCGTCATCGGCGGCGAGGGCAAGGACACGCTCCTCGGCGGCGATGGCGATGATGACATGTCCGCCGGTCGCGGCAGCGACATCCTGAACGGTGGTGAGGGCGACGATACCCTGATGGCAGGTGGCGGCAACGACACCGTCACGGCCGGCGAGGGCGATGACCTCATCAACGGCGGTGGCGGCGACGACACCATGACCGGCGGCGAGGGCGACGACACGCTCATTGCCGGCGGTGGCGATGACACCATGGCAGGCGGTGAGGGCGACGACACATTCGTCTTCCGCCAAGGCGATGACGTGATCCTCGACTTTGACACCGACGAGGACGTCATCGACGTGTCTTCGGTGCGGCCATTGGGCGATTTTGACGATGTTGTCGCCAATGCGTCCGACGTGTCGGGCGGGGTGCTCATCGATCTTGGCAATCGCTCGCTCCTCATCGAAGACGTTTCCCTTCGCGATCTCGATGGGGACGACTTCATCTTCTAGCCCGCTTGCCGCTCAGGTTGCTCCAACCTGAGCAAAGGGCAATCGCGCCAGAGACGGCCGGCGGGGTGTACCCTGCCGGCCGATCCACTCTCAACGCCGCGCCGTCTCCCAAAGGCTGCGCCTCCCTCGCGTGGCGGACAGGCCCGTGCGATAACGGGTCCGGCGGATCAGGCATGCTTATGCTTTGGGCCGCTATGTAAGGTGAGCCGGG
>JBCDCF010000270.1:0-5454 GCA_039182345.1 Pseudomonadota bacterium | reverse complement strand
GTTGCCGGGCGGATCGACCTTGCCTCGGGGCGCACCTTGTCCGTGCCGTTCCTGTCGGCATCCGACACGGTGGACAGGATCGTCTTCTTGGACCGCGTGGCCGGCGGCGAGCCCATGGACGCGCTTGAAATGTCGTTCGACCCTGAAGCGACCGTCCCAGGCGGTCTCGTCGCCGTCTACGATGGGGACAGTTTTGCCGGCGACGCGCGCTTTCAAGGCGCTGACGGGGGTGAGGTGCGCATCCTTCCCTTCGCCCTGTCGGCCGACCTTGATGTGCGCATCACCTCCGATGGGCGGCAGACCTTGTCGCGCGCCTCCTTCGCCGAGGGCGCGTTCCGCGTCACCCGCGAGATGATGACGGAGACGACATTCATCCTCAGCGCCGATGACGCGGTCACCTTCGTGGTGGATGAAGCGCGCGTGTCGAACGAGACGATGGATGTGGCCGCTCCCGATGGGGTGAGCGTCGACCTTACCCGCCTCGGACGCGACAGGGTGCGGCTGCGCGCCGAGCTTCCCAAAGGCCGCACGGAGATTGTCGTGCGCGGCACGCGGCCGCTGATGGAGTTTTACGGGGTCGGCGATGTGCCGCCCAACATCATCGAAGAGGTGCTGTCGGTGGGCGGCGTCGTGGACGCTGAGACCCGCCAAAGGCTGTTGGCCATTGCTGCCTTGCGCGCTGAGATCGCGGGGATCGACAGGCGTGTTGCCACCGTCGAGGCCGACATTGCCGATCTTCGCGTTGCCGTCGCCGCCGACCGCGACAACCTTGAGGCCATCGACGTGAAGACGCCCGAGGGCGCGCGTGTGCGCAAGCGCATCATCGAGCGTGGCGATCTGATCGACACGGCCCTTCAGGAGTTGCGCGACCTTCGCCGCAAGAAGCTTGAGGCGGAACGGACCCTGCTCGGCGGCTAACCCCGCCGGCAGGGCGTTAGCGGCCTGAGCTGCCTGAGCGCACCACAGGCCGGATCCGCCCGTCAGCGCCAATCAAGTTGGGTGAGGACGGGCGGATGAAGCTGCGCGGCTCCGTGACGAAGGAGTCGCGTGCGCCACCTGCCTGCTCGGACGCCAGGAAGGGCTGGTTGAGGCCGCGGCCGGGGACAAGATCGTCATCGTAGACGACGCCGTTTTGATAGGAGAGCTGCGTGTCGCCGAACACGCTCTGCGCCGCGACCGGCGTTGCGGCCACCGCAAGGGCCGCTCCCACTGCAAACACAACACGCATCACTCGCTTACCCCTTGTTCGGCGGGCCGGCAGTGCACCTGCCCCCTCGGCCCGGTCTCGCGAGACTTGTGCACTTTTGGTGTAGGTGCGGTTAACCCTAACCGATCTTCGTGCTCAAACGCAGTCCCTTGGGCTGTCACAGCCTTGCGCGGGGTGGCAGCGGGGAGTGTGCGCGCCACATTCAAACCGCTGCAGAGCGTTCGCGCCTTGCCATAATGAAGGAGCTTCACCCATGGATGTCGAACTCACCGTCTACCTTTCAGGCGAGATCCATACCGACTGGCGCGAGACCATCGCGGAAGGGATCGACGAGGCGGACCTTCCCGTCACCCTGACGGGCCCCATCACCGATCACGATGCCTCTGACGATTGCGGCGTTGCGATCCTGGGCGGTGAGGACAGCAGCTTCTGGAAGGACCACAAGGGCGCCAAGCTGAATGCCATCCGCACCCGCACGCTGATTGGCGAGGCCGACCTTGTGGTGGTCCGCTTTGGCGAGAAGTACCGCCAGTGGAACGCTGCGTTCGATGCTGGTTTCGCCGCCGCGCTCGGCACCCCTTACATCGTGATGCACTCCAAGGAACACGCCCACGCCCTGAAGGAAGTGGACGCGGACGCCTATGCGGTTTGCGAAACGCCCGAGCAGGTGGTGGCCATGCTGCGCTACATCACCCGGGGTGAGCTTGTGCGCCCGTCTCCGCCCCTTTCCATCGTCCGCTAGCGGGGCGCCGCGGCCGTGCAGGACCTGGCGCGCACAGTGGGCCGCGCACTCCTTGGGGTGGTCGTTGCGGGCGCGCTGTTTGCCGGGTCGTCGGCACTGGCGGGCGAGCGGGTCCTCGTGTTTGCCGCCGCCAGCCTGAAGAACGCGCTGGAGGATGTGGCAGAGGGCTACACCGCTGCCACAGGCGAGGCTGTGGTGGTCTCGTTCGCTGGGTCCTCGTCCCTTGCGCGTCAGATTCTGCAAGGGGCACCTGCGGACGTGGTTGTCTCCGCCAACCCTTCGTGGATGAACGCTGTGGCCGAGGATGGCCTCATCGACCCCGCTTCCCGCCGCGACCTCTTGGGCAACACCTTGGTGTTGGTTGCGCCGGGCGGTAAGAGCGACAAGGCCCCCGTCACCGCCGACACGGACATTGTGGGCCGCCTTGGCGATGGGCGGTTGGCGATGGCCCTTGTGGATGCCGTTCCGGCCGGGATCTACGGCAAGGCGGCGCTTGAAAGCCTTGGGCTGTGGGAGGCCATCGCACCCAGCGTTGCCCAGGCGGACAATGTGCGCGCGGCCCTTGCCCTCGTGGCCCTCGGCGAAGCCCCCCTCGGGATTGTCTATGCCACCGACGCCGCCGCTGAGCCTGACGTTGTGGTGGTGGGCACCTTCGACCCGGCGAGCCATCCGCCCATCCTCTACCAGGCCGCAGCCCTTGCCGGCCGCGAGGCGGGAGCGCGATTCATGGACCATCTCGGCAGCGAAGACGCCCGCGCGGTCTTTGCCCGCCACGGCTTTGTCCCCCTTGCGGATGCGGCCGGTCCAGACTAACGCGGCGCCATGGACATCCTGAGCCCTGCGGAGTGGGAGGCGCTCTCCCTTTCGCTGCGCGTGTCGCTGGTGGCAACGCTGGTCAGCCTGCCGTTCGGCATTTTCGTGGGCTACGCGCTGGCACGCTGGTCATTTCCCGGCAAGACGCTCCTGAACGGGGCGGTGCATCTGCCGCTCATCCTGCCGCCCGTGGTGACGGGCTATCTCCTTCTGGTGACGTTCGGCACCCGCGGGCCCGTAGGAAGCCTTCTGGCGGAGGTGGGGATTGTGTTTGCCTTCCGTTGGACGGGGGCAGCGCTTGCGGCGGGCATCATGGCGTTTCCGTTGATGGTGCGGGCCATACGCCTGTCCATCGAAGCGGTGGACCCCAAGCTTGAGGCGGCCGCCGCCACCCTCGGCGCGCCGCGGGTGTTCGTGTTTGCCACCATCACACTGCCTTTGATCCTGCCTGGGATTATCGCAGGGGCCATCCTAGGATTTGCCAAGGCGATGGGGGAGTTCGGCGCGACCATCACCTTCGTCTCCAACATCCCAGGCGAAACGCAAACGCTCCCGTCGGCCATCTACACCTTCCTCCAGGTGCCAGGCGGCGAGCCGGCAGCGTTCCGCCTGGTGGTGATCTCCGTCATCGTGGCCATGGCAGCGCTCGTTGCGGCCGAATTCGTCGCGCGGTGGGTGGCGCGGCGGGTGGCTGCGTCATGAGCCTTTCGGTCACCCTGTCCCACGCGTTCGACCGCTTTGCGCTCGACGTGGCGTTTGAGGCGCCGCGGGGGATCACGGTGCTGTTTGGCCGGTCGGGATCGGGCAAGACGACGCTCATCAACGCCGTTGCAGGGCTGTTGAAGCCTGACCGCGGCCGCATTGCGGTGGACGATTGGGTGCTGGTGGACACCGCCGAAGGCCGTTTCCTGCCGCCCCACCGAAGGCGGCTTGGCTACATCTTCCAGGACGCGCGGCTCTTTCCCCACATGTCGGTGGAGAAGAACCTTTTATATGGGCGCCGCTTCGCCCCAAGCGGTGCGCCGCGGATGGGGTTTGATGCGGCTGTGGAGATGCTCGACATCGGCCCTTTGCTGCAAAGGCGCCCTGGCGACCTCTCAGGCGGTGAGAAGCAGCGCGTTGCCATCGGACGCGCCCTACTGGCAGAGCCTCGCCTCATCCTCGCCGACGAGCCGCTGGCCTCCCTCGACGCCGCGCGCAAGGCCGAGATCCTGCCCCACTTCGAGCGGTTGCGCGATGAGGTGTCAGTGCCGATCCTTTACGTCACCCATGCGGTGGAAGAGGTGGCGCGCCTTGCCACCACCGTCGTCACCCTCGAAGCGGGGCGCGTTGCCCATCAGGGGCCGGCTGTGAGCGTTCTCGGCGACCCGATGGCAACCCCTGTCGGCGTGCGTGCCGCCGGTGCGCTGTTGGAAGCAAAGGTGATCGCCCACCACGATGACGGTTTGAGCGAGCTTGACGCAGGGGGTGCAAGGCTTTTCCTGGCAAGGGTCGCGCAGCCGCCTGGCCGCATGGTGCGGGTGCGCATTGCCGCGCACGAGGTCATCCTGTCGCGCGTTGCGCCGGAAGGCTTGTCGGCCCTCAACATTCTTGACGGGGTGGTGGAGGCGATCCGCCCGGGCGAAGGGCCAGGGGCCATCGTCTCCGTGCGCACCAAGGCGGGGACGGTGCTGGCAAGGGTGACGCGCCGCTCCGTGGATGCTTTGGCGCTGGCACCGGGCAGCCAATGCCACGCCATCATCAAGACGGTGGCCATTGCCTCTGAGGACATTGGCGCAGGGTAGAGCTTGCCAAGCCCGTGCTCCGCCGGCGCCCGTCGCCCAATTGCCACAAGGGGGTTCAACGATCGTCCAAATGCACCACGTGAGCGTGGCAGAGGTGCCGGCCGGTCGGCGCCATCCACAGCGATCGTTGTCGAAACGGTGGTCGGCGCGATGGGCGGTATGACCCCGACAGGTGGCGGAGGCGGAGGACCTATGACAATCACGCGGCGCGCTTTCACCGCAGCGGCCCTTGTGACCACAGCGGGGCTGGTCCCCTGGCGTGCCGCAAAAGCTGGCGAGGATGGGATGCGCACCATCCCCTCCTCAGGCGAGGCGGTGCCTGTGGTGGGGCTCGGCACCTGGATCACCTTCAATGTGGGCGGCGATGGGGCACTGCTTGAGCGCTCCACCGACGTCATGCGCGCATTCTTTGAGGAAGGCGGCGGGCTGATTGATTCCTCGCCCATGTACGGCTCTGCCCAAAACACACTCGGCCATGGATTGACCGCGCTCGGCAGGCCACAGGGGCTGATGTCGGCCGACAAGGTCTGGATCCGCGGCGAGGCGGACGGCGTGGCGCAGATCGAACAGTCGCGCGCCAACTGGGGCGTTCGGCAGTTCGACCTCCTCCAGGTGCACAATCTGGTGGACTGGCAGACCCACCTTGAGACGCTGTTTGAGATGAAGGCGGCCGGTGCCCTCAAATATGTGGGCGTCACAACGTCCCACGGTCGGCGTCACGGCGACCTTGAGAGGATCCTTGCCGACCACCCTGTGGACTTCGTCCAACTCACTTACAACGTTCTGGATCGACGGGTGGAGGAGCGCCTGTTGCCGCTGGCACAGGAGAGAGGGATTGGCGTCATCGTCAACCGGCCGTTCCGCCAGGGCCGATTGATCGACCGCTTCGAGGGTGAGCCTTTGCCGGG
>JBCDCF010000269.1:0-5476 GCA_039182345.1 Pseudomonadota bacterium | reverse complement strand
GTGGTCACAGGCCACACCGTCATCGGCGAGGGGGCTCACCTGTTCCCCGGCGTTGTGGTCGGCGGTCCGCCCCAGGACCTTGGCTACAAGGACGAGCCCACCGAGGTGGAAATCGGCCGCGACTGCGTCCTGCGCGAGCATGTCACCGTGCACAGGGGGACCGCGCGCGGACGTGGCAAGACCGTGGTGGGCGATGCGTCCTACCTCATGGTCGGCAGCCATGTGGGGCACGACTGTCTGCTCGGGCGGGAGGTGATGCTGTCCAACAACGTCCTCCTCGCCGGCCATTGCACACTTGGCGACTATGTGTTGATCGGCGGCGGGGCGGCCATCGTCCAACGGGTGAGGATCGGCGCCTACGCCTTCATCAGCGGCCTGTCGGGCGTCACCAAGGACGTGGTGCCCTATGGCTACGTCATCGGCCATCGCGGCAGGCTCGACAAGTTGAACCTTGTGGGCCTGAAGCGCCGCGGTTTCGACCGCACACAGATCCGCACCCTGATGAAGGCCTACGCGGTGCTGTTTGAGGACAATCGCCTGTTCAAGGACCGCCTTGCGGACCTCAGGTCGCAAATGGGTGAGGATCCGCTCGTCGCAGCCATCCTCGACTTCATTGACGAAAGCCCGGCCCGTCCGCTCCTTCATCCGCTGCCTGAAGGGGCGTTCGATGCCTCGCGGGAGGCGCGTTTTCTCGAAGCTGGGGCGTGAGCGAACCCCTTGCCATCATCGCTGGCGCCGGGGCGCTTCCTTGGGAGGCGGCGGCCGTCATCGCGCCCCGCCGCCCCGTGTTCGTCCTTGCCATCGACAATGAGGCCGACGGCAGCCTTGAGGGGGTGGAGGTCCACCGCATCGGCTACGGGCAGATCGGCCGCGCGGCAAAAATCATGAAGGAGCGGGCGTGCCGTGACGTCCTCTTCCTCGGCGCCATCCGCAGCCGCCCCGATTTCCGCAAGATCCTCGGCGATATCGAAACGCTGAAGCTTGCGCCGAGGATCATCCGCGCGGCCATCGGGGGCGATGATTCCGTCGTGCGCAACGTCCTCGCCCTCTTCGAGGCTGAGGGCTACAGAATTGTCTCCGTCGCCGATGCCGCGCCCGAACTCCTGGCCGAAGAGGGGACGCTTGGCCGCCATGCCGCTGGCGAGGCGCACGAGGAGGACATTGCCCTCGGCATCCAGTTTCTGGACGCCGCCGCCCCTTTCGACATTGGCCAGGCGGTGGTGGTGATCGACAAGCGCATTGTTGCCGTTGAGGGCGCTGAGGGGACCGATGCAATGCTTGCACGGGTGGTGGATGTGCGCGCCTCCCGCCGCGTGCGCGCCAAGAGAGGGGCAGGGGTCCTCGTCAAGCGGGCCAAGCGCAATCAGGACATGCGCGCCGATGTTCCCGTCGTCGGGGCGGCCACCCTTGAGGGCGTCTTGAAGGCCGGCCTTGGCGGGCTCGCAGTGGAGAGCGGCCGCACCATCATTGCCGAACGCGCCGCCATGGTCCGCATGGCGGACAAGGCAGGTGCCTTCCTGGTCGCTCGGTGAGCCTGAAGGTCGCCATCATCGCCGGCGAAGAGTCCGGCGACAAGCTGGGCAGCGCACTGATGGAAGCCCTTGCGGCGCGCACCCCATGCACCTTCATGGGGATCGGCGGCAGCGATATGGCCGCGCTCGGCCTCACCCCCATCTTCCCCATGCACGAGATTGCGGTGATGGGGATTGACGCCATCGTGCGCCGTCTCCCGTCCCTGTTGAAGCGCATCACCGAGGCTGCCGATGCGGTGGTCGCCTTCCGGCCCGACGTTCTCATCATCATCGATGCGCCTGAGTTCACCCACCGCGTCGCCAAGAAGGTGCGGCGGCGGTTGGGGGCTGTGCCCATCGTCAATTATGTGAGCCCGACGGTGTGGGCCTGGCGCCCCGGCCGTGCCAAGGCCATGCGCCCTTATGTGGACCTTGTCCTCGCCCTGTTTCCTTTCGAGCCTGATGCCCATCGCCGCCTTGGCGGGCCGCCGTGCGTTTATGTGGGCCATCCCTTGTTCCAGGCGCTGCGCCGTCCAGAACCGGCGGACGGCAACGCCCTCCTGGTTCTGCCTGGGAGCCGGCGGGGGGAGGTGGAGCGTCTGATGCCCGTCTTCGGCGAGGCTGTGGCGCGCCTTGCCCCTGAGGCCCCCGTTAACCTCCTCGCCGTGCCTTACCTGTTAGAGCGCATCACCGAGCTTGCGGAGGCCTGGCCGGTTGCCCCCACCATCCTGACAGGGAAGGATGCGAAAGCGGCTGCGTTCGACAGTGCGCGCTGCGCCCTTGCCGCGTCCGGCACGGTGACGCTGGAGCTTGCCGCGGCCCGCGTTCCGATGGCCGTCGCCTACAAGCTCGATTTTGCCTACAAGGTGGTCAAGCTCATCCACCCCATCTTTCCCATTGTCAAAGCGCCGTCGATGGTGCTCGCCAACATCGTCATCGGCCGCAACGCCATCCCCGCCTTCCTTGAGGAAGACGCCAACGCTGAGACCCTTGCCGCCGCCCTCGCCCCATTGATGGAGCTTGGCAGTAAGGCGCGTGCGGTCCAAAACGCTGCCTTCGACGAGTTTGCCGCCGCCATGACGGTGAACGGCTCCCCCCAGGACATGGCTGCGGCCGCTGTCCTCACGCTCCTTGATGAACGCGCGCACTGAGACGCAGCAGGGGCTGTCGAACACCACGCCGGCGCTGTCGCCTCAACGCTCCACATAGGCGCGCACATGCCATGGCCGTGTGGAGCCCCTTGGGCGGGCGTGCACCACCTCCCAGCCGCCGGGGGTGTGTTTGGCGGCAACGGCGCCGCGTCGGCGGAGCTGACGTCTATCGATCAGGAGCGGGGCGGCGCACCGGTCAACGGCATGGCGGGTGACGACAACGTCCGCAAGCTGGCAGTCTTCGGCAAGGGCACTGCTCTTCAAGGTGATGGCGAGATGGCCGGTGTTGAGCGGGAGGGTGCAGCCGAGAGGATCGCACAGGCCCCCAGCACCGGCGTTCGCCTGAGGCGGGGTGCCGTCGGCCTTCAGCATGGTTTGCGCGGCAAACCCGTCCCTCTTACCTTGGATGGCAAGGCGCCCGTCAGGGGCCCTTGCGGCAATGGTCTTCCCATCGTCGGACACCATCACATCGTAACGCGGACCGAATGGCGCCAAGGCAAGCCCTGCCGCGACGGCAACGAACCCGAACAGGCGCCACCAGGCGGTGAAGATGGCCAACCACAATACGCCGCCGGCAAACAACAGCGCTGAGGCTGCCGGTATCGCCCCGACAGTGCCCCACCCGGAGGACCAGCCCGCCACCGTGTGGGCAACGGCAAGGATCCCCTGAAGGCCGAGCGCCATCGCGCTCAGAAACGGGCCCTCCAGGCCAAACGGCATGAGAAGGAGCGAAATGACGCCTGCGGGCATGGCCACAAAGGTCAGGATCGGCATGGCAGCAAGGTTCGCCACCAGTCCGAGCGGCGCCACCCTGTGGAAGTGGTAGGCGGCGACAGGCCCTGTGGCGATCCCCGCAATGAGCGAGGTTGCCGCAAGCCCCACCACGAACCCCACCACCGTGCGCACAAAACCGCTGGTGCGGTTGCCCCTTCGCCCCGCCCACCATTCGTAAGCGCCCACAAGCGCCACCACCGCGAGGAAGGACATTTGAAACCCTGGCTCCACCACGCTCACAGGGTCCATCACCATCACCACCACAGCGGCAATGGCCACCGTGCGCATGGACAGGGCCGGCCTGTCGGCAAGGATGGCAAGGAGGGCTATGGACAGCATCACATAGGCTCGCACCGTCGCCACCGCGCCGCCGGACAGCACCAGGTACACCGTTGCTGCCAACAGTCCGGCAAGGGCAGCCCACTTGCGGATGGGTTGGCTGAGGGCAAATCCCGGGACGAGCGCAAGGAGCAGCCTGACAGCGGCAAACACCGACCCCGCCACCAGCGCCATGTGAAGCCCTGAGATCGCAAGGATGTGGCCGAGCCCCGACGCCCGCAGCGCCTCAGTGTCTTGCGGGCTCATGGCGCCCCGCCGGCCCACCAGCAGGGCTGCTGCCACACTGGCGGTCTTTGCATCCATCGCCTCAGACAAACGCGCCTCGATGCCATCCCTGACGCGGTGGACGAGGGCGGGGCCGTGGAACCGGCCGGGCAAGGTCAGCACCGTCGGGGCACCGTAGGTGTAGCCGCTGGCGCCGATCCCATCGAAATAGAGCCGCCTTGCCCCGTCGTACCCACCTGGGATGGCGGGGCCGTGCAGGGGAAACAGCCGCGCCTTGGTGCGGATGCGCGCGCCGACGGGCGGGGCCTTGTCCGCCGCAACGGTCAGCCGCACAGCGGTGGGGACGGCGCCGCGCAGGGTGCTCTCCTCAACCCGCACGATGATCCTGCGCCGGCCCGTCCCTTTCGCTTCAGAGGCGGTGACGGTGCCTTCAAGGGTGGCCGACTGGGGCCACTCCAGCATGGGTGTGCCCACCAGTGAGGCTTCAAGCACCAGCAACAACGCCCCCAATGCACAGGCGGAGAGCGCTGCCGACGGGCCCGCAAGCGAAACAAGGGCGGAGCGTCTGCGGGCAACGGCCGTCAGCGCGCCCGCCAGCCCGACGACGGCCGCGAGTGCCCATCCATTTGGGTTGAAGGGCACCGCCACAGCCAGCGCCACCCCAAGCGCCATGAAGACGGGAAGCCACAGCCCATATCGCCCAAAGTCCCTCTCATGGGCGGCGGCGGCCCGGAACGCCTCCCTGCCGGAGGTGAAGAGCGGCACCGCCTTAGGCGCAGCGAGCGTCACCACAGGGCGCTGAGCCTCACCGGCGCGATCAAGCAATAACGCCGGTCCTGGCGCACAAGGGTCGACGGCGCGGCCCGTTCCTGGCTAAAGCCTTTCCACTCCATGAATTGACGATAGCGTGTTTGCGATGGAAACTAAACCCAAGGTGGTGACGCGGTTCGCCCCTTCGCCCACGGGCTTCCTCCATATCGGGGGCGCGAGGACGGCGCTCTTCAACTGGCTCTTTGCCCACCACCACGGTGGCGACATGCGCCTCAGGATCGAAGACACCGACCGTTCGCGCTCCACCAAGGAGGCCATCGACGCCATCTTCGACGGTCTCGACTGGCTCGGGCTGAAGGGCGATGGTGATGTCGTCTTCCAGTCCGAAAGGAACGCGCGCCACGCTGAGGTTGTCGCCGAACTCCTGGAAAAAGGCGCTGCCTATCGCTGCTACGCCACCCCTGAAGAGCTGACGGCCATGCGCGAAAGCGCCGCCGCCGAAGGCCGCCCGCCCCGCTATGATGGACGCTGGCGCGACCGCGATCCGTCAGAAGCGCCAGAGGGCGTCGACCCCGTGGTGCGCATCAAGGCGCCGCGGGAAGGGGAGACGGTGATTGCTGATCTCGTCCAAGGGGAGGTGCGCTTTCCCAACAAGGACCTTGACGATCTGGTGATCCAGCGCTCTGACGGCACGCCCACCTATAT
>JBCDCF010000268.1:0-5484 GCA_039182345.1 Pseudomonadota bacterium | reverse complement strand
CACCCTTTCCACCATGAGCATTTGCTCCATCGAGGACGTGGCAGCCGCCACCAAGGCGCCCTTCTACTACCAGCTCTACGTCATGCGCGACCGTGGCTTCGTGGCCGACATGATCGCCCGTGCCAAGGCGGCAGGATGTGCCGCGTTGGTGTTGACCCTCGACCTTCAGATCCTCGGCCAGCGCCACAAGGACCTGCGCAACGGCCTCTCCGCCCCGCCCAAGATGACGCCTCAGGTGATTGCCGACCTTGTGCGCCACCCCGCCTGGTGCATGGATATGCTGGGGACAAAGCACCGCTCCTTCGGCAACATTGTCGGCCACGCTCCCGGTGTGACGTCCATGTCATCGCTGGTGGAGTGGACGCACGATCAGTTCGACCCGTCGCTGGACTGGTCGTCGGTGGACTACATCAAGTCCCAGTGGGGCGGTCCGTTGATCTTGAAAGGGATCGGCGACGTGGACGATGCCAAGATTGCTGTCGACACAGGCGCCGATGCCATCACCGTCTCCAACCATGGCGGCCGTCAGCTGGACGGTGCTCCTGCCTCCATCGACATGCTGCCGTCCATTGCCGAGGCGGTGGGCGACCGCATCGAGATCCACCTTGATGGCGGCATCCGCTCAGGCCAGGACATCGTCAAGGCAAAAGCTCTTGGCGCCCACGCCACCTCCATCGGCCGCGCCTATGTCCACGGGCTCGGGGCCAAGGGCGAGGCCGGCGTGACGCGGGCTCTGGAGATCATCGCCAAGGAGATGGACATCACCATGGCCCTTTGCGGTGAGACCGACATCAACGCGATGGGTGCCCACAACATCTGGCACCGCACGCCTGTGTCTGAGGACGAGGCCGCCCATCCGCCGTTGAAAGCCGTCGGCGGCTGACCCATAGCCGCACCATCTCTCCCACCATGCTGGAGCGCCCATGACGGCCGACGACACCCTTGCCAACGGCTTTGAAGGTGGCTGCTTTTGCGGCGACGTGACCTACCAGGTGGTGGGTCCGGCGATGTTTGCCTACCACTGCCATTGCAGCGACTGTCGGCGCATCAACGGCACCGCCTTCCACACAGGCATTGCGGTGAAGCGGGACGTGTTCCGCCACGCCACTGGCACCCTGTCAGCGTTTCAGATCGAGGCGGACAGCGGCAACACCATCACCCGCTGGGCTTGCCCCCGTTGTGCCACATCGCTGTGGTCCATCACCACCGCGGATGATACGATGATGTCCATCAAAGCCGGTACGGTGACCTCGATCCCCCACGATCAGATCCACCCCACGCTACAGATTTTTTACCAAAGCCGCGTTCCCTGGGCCGATGTCCCCAGTGATCTCACCACCTATTCTCGTGGGATGCGCGGTCAGACGCCGATCACGCCCTAGCTAAGGGTGGGCTGCGCTCTGAAGCCCTTGAGCATGAGTTGAGTTGACGCGGATGGCGATGATGGCGTTCACAGCATCATGACTTCGGTTCCAACCACAGGTTCGTCCTCGCCGCCCCTTCAGCGCCGGGCCAGCAAGCGCCGTATCCAGGCGCTGTGGAGTGGCGTGCTCGCCGCTGGCGCCTTCGTCCTGGTGGCGCTGATGCTCTCCTCAGGGCTGGGCCTGATGGACATGGCCCGCTGGGCAGCCACGCAGCAGCGCGCTTTCCACACCATGGTGCAAAAGCTCCTTGGGCTCGACGGTGGGGGGTTCTTCCCACTCGTGACGCTGATGGGGGCCTGCTTTGCCTATGGGTTCGTGCATGCGGTGATCCCAGGCCATGGCAAGTTCCTTGTGGCTGGGGCGGGGCTTGCGAGCCGTGTGTCCATGCTTCGCCTGGTGGCCATCTCCGTTGCCGCGTCCATGATGCAGGCGGTGACGGCGATCATCCTCGTCTATGGCAGTTTCGCGCTGCTCGACCTTACCGCAGGGTGGGCGATGACGGCGACCGATAGGGTGCTGATCCCCTTATCCTATGTGGCGATCATGATCATCGGCGTTATTGTGTTGCGCCGCGCCATCAAAGGCTTTCAAGCCTATTGGGCACGCACCTTTCCAAGCCACGATCATGCCCACCACGCCCACCATCATCACGACCATGATCATGATCACGGCGGCTGTTCCCACAAGCACGCGCCGACGGTGGAAGAGGCGGACGCTGTGCGCAACTGGCGCGATGCGGTGATGTTGATCGCTGGCATCGGCCTCAGGCCGTGCACGGGCGCCGTGTTCGTTCTGGTGGCCGCGTGGCGGATGAACCTCATCGCCGTCGGTGCCGGGGCCGCCTTCGCCATGGCCGTCGGGACCGCGCTTTTCATCGCGATGGTTGCCATCTCCGCCTCCATGGCAAGGGGTGCGACGCTGTTTGCGGCCGGGGCTGAACGGGCAGCGTTCATGGTGCCTGTCCTTCAGCTTGTTGCAGGCGGCGCCATCACGATGATCGGCCTGTCCTTCTTCGTCGCCTCCGTCATCCCTTTCTGACCCCCCGCCACGAGGCTTGCGCCGGGCTTGGGGCACGGCCGGGGGCGAGGGAACCCTTTCTCCCGCTTGATGATTTCGCGATGAGCACAAGGAGGGCACTATGCCACTGGCTCAACGCACCGACCCCGACCTGTGGGATCAGGTCAAGACCGAACTGCAACGCTCCGACAAAGGCGGCGACCCCGGCGCATGGTCGCGCAGCAAGGCCCGCCTCGCAGCGCTTGAATACAAAAAGCGCGGCGGTGGCTACGAAGGCCGCCAATCCAACGACAACGACCGAGAGAGCGCACCCGCCCTTGCGGCCGCGCCACCCAAGACCGCCACCAAGAAAGCCCTCCTTCAGTCAGCCGCCGAGATGGGCCTTCGCTGCGACCCCCGCATGAGCAAGGCGGAGATCGCCACCGCCATCGAGGCTGCCAATGCCCGTGACGATGCGCTGACTCAGATGCACCGCAAGGACCTCTTGCAGTCCGCGCGGATCCTGTCGGTGGCCGGCCGGTCGAAGATGGCAAAGCCTCAGCTCCTTGCCGCTGTCGGCACAGCCCTTGGCGCCACCGACGCTGCGACCCTTTCCAAGGCGGAGCTTGCCTCCATCGCATCGGCTCTCAACATTGCCGGGCGCAGCAAGATGTCCAAGCCCGACCTTTATAAGGCTGCGGTCACCATCGCGCGCTGACATGGGGCCGTTGGCCCATCTCCCGCTCGACCGGCGTCAGATCGAGCGGGCGGGCACGCGCCAGACTTGAACGCGAACACGGCTTCACCCGCTTGGTTGGGTTCAAGCCAAGCGTGTCGTGCTCTTGGCGCCATCGGCCTTGCGCTCGGCTGAAATCACCGCGATGAAGGGGGTTCCAGCCTGAGAGAGGTCCCATGGCCAACCAACTCTCCGGGGTGTTTGCCCCGGTTGTGACCCCCTTCCGTGACGACGGTGCCGCTGACGCTGACAGGCTCATCGCCCACTGCCGCTGGCTGTTGTCCCACGAGTGTGGGCTGGCCGTGTTCGGCACCAACTCCGAAGGCAACTCGCTGTCGGTGGCGGAGAAGATCGACCTCATCGATGCGTTGATCGATGCCGGCATTCCGCCGAACAGGATGATGCCTGGGACAGGGGCCTGCGCGCTCCCCGACGCCGTTGCCCTGTGTGCTCACGTGGCCAAGCGCGGGTGCGGCGGCGGGCTCGCGCTGCCGCCGTTCTATTACAAGGACGCTGGCGACGACGGCCTTTTCGCCTTCTTCGCCTCGCTGATCGAGGCTGTGGGGGACGAGCGGCTGAAGCTTTACCTCTACCACATCCCGCCGGTGGCAGGGGTCGGCTTCTCGCTGGACCTTTGCGAGAGGCTGATCAAAGCCTACCCCACTGTGGTGGCCGGCACCAAAGACTCCTCGCGCGATGACGACAACACCCGCGCCATGCTGGAGCGGTTCCCTGGCTGGGGCGTCTTCCCAGGCAACGAGACCGACCTTGCGGCGATGGTGCGCCATGGGGCCGTCGGCACCATCTCGGCCACCTGCAATGTGAACGCGCCGGCCATTGTGGATCTTTACAAGCACGCAGCGGCCGATGACGCGGCCGACCGCCAGGCGAAAGTCAACGCCGTGCGCACAGCCTTTAGCCGCTACCCGATGATTGCGGCCATGAAGGCGGTCATCGCCAAGGCCCATGACGACCCGGTGTGGCGCAACCTGCGCCCGCCGCTCCTTCCCTTGCCCGATGACCAGAGCGCGGCCCTTCACGCCGACCTTGAGGCCATCGGCTACACGTTCGCCCCCGCCGGGTCGTGAAAACGCCGCTCAGCCTCAGCGAGGCTAAGCGGACATCCCCATCTCGTCAGGCGGAGACGGGCGCAAGCTGGCGATAAAGATGCCAGGTGGCGTGGCCGAAGATGGGCAGCACCACCATCAGGCCGATGAAGAACGGAAGCGAGCCCGCCACCAGACCCACAGCGATCACCAGTCCCCAAACCAGCATCACCTTGGGGTTGGTGACCATGGCGCGCACGGAAAGGCCGACAGCATCGGCCGCGCCCATGCGCCTGTCGATGATCGCCGGCAATGAAATCGCCCCCACCGCCAGCACCACAAGGGCAAACAGGAAGCCGACGCCGCAGCCCACAACCAGCAAGGTCCACCCTTCCGGGGTGGTCATGACCCGCGCGAACAGTGCCATCAGGTTGGCCGGTTCGTATCCGCCCAAGGTCGCCTCGTAGATCACCTGGGCTACGCCGATCCACGCCGCGTAGATGATCAACAATAAGAGGCCCACCTGCACCAGCGGGACCAGCACATCGCCGGCCATGGTGCTGAACGCGTCGACGACGTTCACCTCTTCCCCGTTCTCGATCCGGCGGCTGATCTCGTAAAGGCCGGCGGCCGCGAGAGGCCCCACAAGTGCAAACCCCGATGCGATGGGAAACAGCAGCGGCAGAAGCGCCTCGTCGAAGGCAAACCGGTACATCAACAAACCGATCGCCGGGTAAACGATGATGAAGAAGATCGCCACCGTCGGCTTGGCAAGAAAATCGGCCATCCCCTTTTGAAGGCTGGTGTTAATTGCCTCCAGTCCCACCTTGGCCACTCTTTGATCATCGTAGGAAACTGCGTGGGTCATCGGACCGTCCTTCCTGTGATCGGGACGAAACAAGATGACCCCATCGGCCAATCTTCGCAATGGTGCGTTGAAAACACTGTTCAATGACGCGCCGGTCGCCAGCCTGTGCGTAGGTTCGCGGGCTAAGCCAGCAAACCCATACCCTGGGGATTTGGGGGTGATGGAGCGGGCGATCGGGATCGAACCGACGACATTCAGCTTGGGAAGCTGACGTTCTACCACTGAACTACGCCCGCGTGCCTTCTGAGGTACGCGCAACCACATCGCCGGTCAAGGACACGCAAGGCCCCTCACCCAGCGCCGTTGCCCCACCAAAGCTGGCGCGGCCCTGCCATGCAGCACGCCCACTGCCGCGCCCCTTCCTTGACGCGGCGCACAACGATCCCCACACCGTGGTCCGTCGCCAACCCCGTT
>JBCDCF010000267.1:0-5493 GCA_039182345.1 Pseudomonadota bacterium | reverse complement strand
GCACCACGGCCCCTGCGGCCACCTTGCCCACACCCACCTGAAGCTGGGTGATCTTGTCGGTCATCTCCGAGCGGATCAGTTCCCCTTCCTTGCGGAAAAGGTCCACCACGTCCCGCAATAGCTTGGAGACGAGTTCGGGTGCGCTGCGCCCATAAAGGTAGTGATCGGACGCGGCGCCCTTGCGTCCGGCGAAATCGGGATCGTCCATCGTCCTCTCCTTAGGAATTGAGTGTGCGCGAGGCTTCCACCGCACGCTTGCTGCCAGAGGGGGCGACAACGGGGGCATCGCCAGCGTCTTGGTCGGCCCTGTGGACGCGCTCAGACGACGCCTTGGCAAAGCGCCCCACCACAACGCCGGCAAGAACGGCGGCGGCGAAAAAGACCACAGGGTTCTTGCGGGCAAAGTTCTGGGCGCCGTCCATGATCTCGTCCACGGAGCGGTCGGCGACGGCTTCTGCCATGGTGTCGATGCCGTCGGCCGCGTCGGCGGCCATGCGGGCCACGAAAGGTTGGTCGCGGTCGGCAAGGGCATCGCTGGCCGCGCGGGCGGCATGGGCAATGTCGCTCATCTGGTTGGCGGCCACCTGTTTGCCGTCCTCGGCGTAGCGCACGGCAGCGTCCTGGACGGAACGGGCGGCCACGTTGAGCCGCTCAGAGGCGACGTCCGCCGCTTCCGACAGCGTCTCCTTGGCAGAATCGACCTCTCGGTCGAGGGTACGGGAAGATGTCACCGTCATCTCCATCTGACTGGATGGTGTGTCTGGCCCAGGATCGGGCCGCTCAGGATCACAGCGATGCCGCACGTCTTGCACGCCAGCAGGCCAGGGGCCTTGCCGCACGCCACAGTCTGCTTTGTCGGCAACGATGGGCCGTCGGCGCGAACGCCGGTCGATCGTCGGTCGCTTACGCGAGCCCCACAATGTTGATGATGAAGAGCACAACAACAATAAGGCCGACGAGATAGATAAGGTTGTTCATGGGCGATGTCCTTTCGCCAAAGCGTGCAGTCTGTGCTGTCGTAACGTTGTTTCGCCTCAAGCCGTTCCGGTCAATGTGCCTCTTTTGCGCTTTTTTTCTTATGGACAACGTAGAAATAGGTTAAAGGTCCTGTCGGATCACGCCGGTTCCTGTGCCCGCCAAAGATCGTGAAAGTGGTGGACGGGGCCTTTGCCTGTGCCGATGGACAAGGTGTCGGCGGCGGCAATGGCAGCAGTGATGTAGTGTTTGGCCTCACGCACAGCGACCTCCAAAGGGTGACCTTTGGCGAGGTAGGCGGCAATGGCGCTGGACAGCGTGCACCCTGTGCCGTGGGTGTGGTCGGTCTTGATGCGCGGCGCTGTGAGGGCGAGGGGTGCGCCATCCCCCGTGAGCAACAGGTCCGTGCTGTCCCCGTCCGCCAAATGGCCGCCTTTGACGAGGACGGAGGGGCCTAACTGGCGCAGCGTCTCGCCTTGCCGGCGCATCTCCTCGACGGTTTCGGCCACAGGCTCGCCCAAAAGAGCTCCCGCTTCGGGAAGGTTGGGGGTGATGACGGTGGCAACGGGCAGCAAACTGTCGCGCAGGGCCACCACCGCCTCATCGGCCAAGAGCCTGTCGCCGGACGCTGCCACCATCACAGGGTCCACCACCACCGGGCAGGAGACGGTCGCAAGATCTTCGGCAAGGACCGCAATGACCTCAGCATCGGCCACCATCCCCACCTTGATGGCGGCCACATCAAGGTCATCCAGCACAGCCTTCAGTTGGGCGCGCACGAAGGGGGCAGGGACGGGGTGGACGCCGAACACACCATGGGTGTTTTGCGCCGTCAGCGCGGTGAGGACGCTGGCGCCATAAACGCCGAGCGCCGAGAACGTCTTAAGGTCGGCCTGAATGCCTGCGCCGCCGCCTGAATCGGAGCCCGCGATGGTGAGCGCGATCATGCCGACACCTTAGCGCGGGCACCTGCGAAGGCCGCCGCAAGGGCCGCAGCGCCCTTTGTGGGGGAGGCCGCTTTGGTGATGGCACTCATGGCGGCAATTCCGTCGGCGCCCGCTTCAGCAAGGCGTGCGGCGCGCTCAGGCGTCATCCCGGCAATGGCAATCACCGGCATCTGGGGCGATGTGGCGCGGATGATGGCGCTGAGGTTGCCAAAGCCTGACAGGCCGATGGGCGGATGGGGGTTCACTTTGCTTGTGGTGGGGAAGATGCCGCCCACGGAGGCATAGTCGATGGGGGCGTGCGCCGCGGCATGGGCTTCGGCCTCGTTGTGGACGGTGAGGCCCACAATGGCGTCCGTGCCCACCACCTTGCGCGCTTCTTCGGCGGTGAGGTCGCCGTGCCCCACATGAACGCCTGCCGCCCCTGCAGCCACCGCAACGTCCGCCCTGTCATTGACGATGACGGGGACCTTGAGGGCGTTCACCAGCGCCCGCGTGGCCACTACCATTTCAGCCGTCGAGGCCTCCTTCTGGCGCCACTGGACGAGGGTGACGCCGCCAGCCTCAGCCGCGCGCGCAAGGGCGACGGGGTCCTCAACATCGGGGCCGAGGATCAGGTAGATGGAGCAATCAAGCATTGTCGGCCAGCGTCAGTTGGGATTGAACGGCAGCCCCGTCGAGGGCGGCAAGGGCGTCGATGAGGGCCACGGCAAAGCTGCCGGGTCCGCGGGTGCCTGGGTGGGCGGCGGCAGCTTCCGCGGCCACGTTGAGGAGGCTCAAGGCCGCCGCTGTTGCCACGAACGGGTCCGGCTCGACGGCGGTGAAGGCGGCCACCAGCATGCCCGCGCCGCAACCCGTGGCAATGACCCTGTCCATCAAAGGCGCGCCGTTGTGAAGGGTGATGGCCGCATGGCCGCGGGCGACCCTGTCCACCCGGCCGGTGGTCGCGCTCACCATGGTGTCGGGGAGGGGGCCGAGGGCGGCCATTTCCCCGCCATTGCCTTTGACCACCAGGGGGCCGCTTGCCACTAGCCTTTTGGCGAAGGCGAGGCGGTCGGGCGCCCTGTCCACCTTCACAGGGTCGAGGACGAAGGGGCAGCCGCTGGCAACGGCCGCCAAAGCGCCTTCGCGGCGCACAGGGTCCATCATGCCAAGGTTGACGAGGAGCGCGTCGGACGCTGCAGCCATCGGGGCAACGTCTTGCGCGTCGACGGTCATGGAAATGTCGATCCCAACGGCTGCGGCAAGGTTTGCCACAAGGGGCTGGGCCACAGGGGCAAGGAGGGCGTGGACCCGCGGCGGTGCTGTGCGCAAACGGTCCACCGCCTGGGCGATGGCCGCCGACGTCGGCGCGGCGAGGGTGGGCGGCACAACCGCTTCGTCGGCGCTCACGGCGCCATCCCAACGCTCTGAGGCGGTCGTTCACAGTGACAGTCTGGGGGCGCGGTCCGTTCCGGCCGCATGGCAAATGGTGCCATCCAATCCCTCCGCCGGCATGACCCGGATCAGGTTCGCGGGGTCGGCAACACGCCTCTCAGCCCGCCGGCCGTCATGCCTTGGGCGCCCCCTTGGATCACACTTACGTAAGCCCCTCGCGCACCCCCGGCAAGTGGTCTTGCCTCACCGCCAGCGGGGTCTGGCGCGGGCGGCCAATGTGTGGCCAAGTCCCCCCGCAGCCATGCAGACGCCGAACGGGAGCCTCCGCCATGAATCCATTCTTCGTGATGATCAAAGCGCACCTTGGACGCGCCTACGAGGTGGCAAACGCGTTGGCCGATGCGGAGATTGCCTCAGAGATCTACTCCACCGCAGGCGACTATGACCTTCTCGTCAAATTCTATGTGCCGCGCGATGCCGACATCGGCCATTTCGTGAATGAGAAGGTCCACACCATCCCCGGCATTCAGGACACCAAGACCATCATCACCTTCAAGGCGTTCTGACGGTCTTGGTCGACGACGCGGTTCAGTTGGGAATGGGGAAGCTTTGTAGCCGCTCCCGCCGCGTGGCGGGCTGGGCGGGGTTGCCAGGCACCGGAACGTCGCCAAGGCTCGGCCTGCGCAAGGCCGCAGCGGTTTCAATGGGGCGCTGACGAAGTTCACGCGCCAGGGTCTGCGGCGCCGGCGGCGTGATGAAGCGCAACGCGTTGATCTGCTGGCGCCCGTTCACACAGCGGAAGGAGACGATGATCTCCGCCCCTTCCTCCATCGCCACCATGAAGCGCCCTGTCTGGAACAGCCACTTGGGCTCATCGCGCGGGAAAACGTAGTCCCGCGAGGCACAGGGGCTTGTGGCAAGGGTGTCCATCACCACGGTGGTCTCCGCCCCGTCAAAGCGCACGTCGCTGACACGGCTCGTCACATACAAGCGTTCGGTGTTGGCGGTCAGCGGAACGAGAACGGCCTGGGCGCTGGCGGCCATGGGTGCGGCAACAACGCCCGCTACCACGGCGCCCGCCAACAGCGTGGCGCCAAGTTGGCCCCGTCCTTTAACAATCATGTTACTTTCCCGTCGATGGCGCGCGTAGCGAAACCCGTTGAAGGATGCGCTTCTAACCTGTCTTCGCGCTTGACGCCATGGTTTTGCCCGATTCGTTTCCACAAATCGCCGCAAGGAAACGTGAGGCACTGTCGGTGACGGCGCTGCGCCTCTCTTCTGGCATTTTATCGAGGGTTTTGTAGATGATGCCCATGCGGGGGTTGTCGCGAAGGACGCCCTCGTTGGCGATCAGAAAGTTCCAGTAAAGGTAGTTGAACGGGCAGGCGGTTTCGCCCGTCTTCTGCGCCACGTCGTAGGCACAATTGCCGCAATAGTTGCTCATCCTGTCGATGTAGGCGCCTGAGGCCTCGTAGGGTTTGGAGGCAAACACCCCGCCATCGGCAAAGGTCGCCATGCCGTGAACGTTGGGAAGCTCCACCCAATCGTAGGCATCGGCATAGACGATGAGGTACCACTCCTCGATCTCTTCGGGGCGGATCCCGGCAAGAAGCGCGAAGTTCCCCGTCACCATCAGGCGCTGGATGTGATGGGCGTAGGCATGGTCCCGCGTCTGGCCGATGGCCTCTGCCATGCAGCGCATGTCGGTCTCGCCGGTCCAGTAAAATTGCGGCAGGGGGCGCTCGGCCGACAGGGCGTTGCTGTCGGCATAGTCCGGCATCTTCAGCCAATAGATGCCGCGGATGAACTCACGCCACCCCAAAATCTGGCGGATGAAGCCCTCCACCGCGTTGATGGGCGCCGCGCCGTCCCGGTAAGCCGTCTCAGCCCGCTCCACCACCTCTTTCGGGCTGAGGAGACCGCAATTGATGAGGGGCGACAGGACCGCGTGATAAAGGTGCGGCGCCCCCACCGCCATGGCATCCTGATAGTCGCCGAAGGAGGGCAAACAGTCGGCGATGAAGTGGTCGAGGGCGCTGAGCGCGCCGGCCCGTGTCACCGGCCAGTTGAAGGCGTCAAGGGTGCCGAAATGGTCGCCGAAGGTGTCCTCCACCAGGGCGATCACCTCTTTGGTGACGGCATCGGGTTTGAAGCGCGGCCGTTTCGGCGGGGCGGCGTTCTTGGGCAGGGACTTGCG
>JBCDCF010000266.1:0-5539 GCA_039182345.1 Pseudomonadota bacterium | reverse complement strand
GCACGGCGACCCGGATCGTGCCCAGGTCCTGCCATTGCTCATACACGGTGACGCAGCCTTCTCCGGCCAGGGCGTCGTTGCCGAGTGTTTTGGATTGTCGGGCCTGAAGGGCCACAAGACCGGCGGCTCGATCCACTTCATCATCAACAACCAGATCGGCTTCACCACCAACCCGCACTTCTCCCGCTCCTCGCCCTATCCCTCGGACGTGGCGAAGATGATCGAGGCGCCGATCTTCCACGTGAACGGCGACGATCCGGAGGCGGTGGTCTACGCGGCCAAGGTCGCCACCGAGTTCCGGCAAAAGTTCCACAAGCCCGTCGTCATCGACATGTTCTGCTACCGCCGCTTCGGCCACAACGAGAGCGACGAGCCGGCCTTCACCCAGCCGATCATGTACCGTCAGATCCGCGCCCACCCCTCGACGCTTGAGATCTATGGCAAGCGCCTTGCGGACGAGGGTGTGCTTTCCGCGGAGGACGTTGACCAGCGCAAGGCCGACTGGCGCCAGCACCTTGAGGACGAGTTCGAGGCCGGCCAGCACTACCTGCCCAACAAGGCCGACTGGCTGGATGGTCGCTGGAAGAAGATCAAGCCCGCCCACGACACAGACGAACCGCGCCGCGGCTCCACTGGCGTCGACGAGGTGGAGCTGAAGGCCATCGGCGAGCGGCTCACCACCATTCCCGAGGGCTTCAACATCCACCGCACCATCGGCCGCTTCCTGGACCATCGCCGCAAGGTGATGGAGAGCGGCAAGGGGATCGACTGGGCGCTGGCCGAAGCGTTGGCGTTCGGCTCGCTGCTTGAGGACGGCTACCCCGTGCGCCTGTCCGGCCAGGACGTGGAGCGCGGCACATTCTCCCAGCGCCACTCAGTCCTTTACGACCAGGAGACCGAAGACCGCTTCATTCCCTTGAACAATCTCAAGGAGGGGCAGGCCCACTACGAGGTCATCAACTCCATGCTGTCGGAGGAGGCCGTGCTCGGCTTTGAGTATGGCTACTCCCTCGCCGAGCCGAACGCCCTCACCTGCTGGGAGGCTCAGTTCGGCGACTTTGCCAACGGCGCCCAGGTGGTGATCGACCAGTTCATCTCCTCAGGCGAGCGCAAGTGGTTGAGGATGTCGGGCCTCGTCCTCCTCCTGCCCCATGGCTATGAGGGTCAGGGGCCGGAGCACTCCTCCGCGCGGCTTGAGCGGTTCCTGCAGCTGTCCGCCGAGGACAACATGCAGGTGGCCTACTGCTCAACGCCTGCGAACTACTTCCACATTCTGCGCCGTCAGCTGAAGCGTGAGGTGCGCAAGCCCCTCATTTTGATGACGCCGAAATCGCTCTTGCGCCACAAGCGCTGCGTGTCGACCCTTGAGGAGCTGGGGCCCGACTCCACCTTCCACCGCATCCTTTGGGACGATGCTGAGGTGATTGAAGGCGGCGAGATCACCCTGAAGAAGGATGCCGAGATCCGCAGGGTGATCGTGTGCTCAGGCAAGGTTTACTACGACCTTCTGGAGGCACGCGAGGAACGCGGCGTCGACGATGTCTACCTGTTGCGCCTTGAACAGCTTTACCCGTTCCCGGCCCGCTCCCTCGTCAACGAACTGAAGCGCTTCCCGAACGCTGAACTCGTGTGGTGTCAGGAAGAGCCTGCCAACATGGGCGGATGGAGCTTCGTTCACGTCTACCTGGACTGGTGCTTGCAGCAAACGCGCATGGCCAACAGCCGCGTGCGCTATGTGGGCCGTCTTGCCGCAGCTTCGCCGGCCACCGGTCTTGCAAGGCGCCACAAGCAACAGCTGGAGAGCTTCCTGGAGCAGGCCTACGCCTGATGCCTTGCCCTGACCTGCACGCCTCGTTCAACACCGGTCCGCCTTCTGGGCGGACCGGCTTGCGTTCGTGCCGCCAAGGGCGCAAATCACTGTCTTCGGCCACGTGGCGCTTTTGTGTTACCGGCCCGTCCTTTCACCGCCGCGCCACTGCCGCGCACGCCTTCCCTCGCACGCCAATTGAAATGAAGCGCCATGAGCACTGAGATCCGTGTCCCCAACTTGGGAGAGTCCGTCACCGAGGCCACAGTGGCCCAGTGGTTCAAGGCGGCGGGCGACACGGTCGCCGCGGACGAGCCTCTGCTCGAACTTGAGACGGACAAGGTCTCCGTAGAAGTTCCCGCCCCCACTGCCGGCACGTTGAGCGAGATCACCGCAAAGGACGGTGAGACGGTGGAAGTGGGCGCCCTCCTCGGCCAGATCGCCGAGGGCAAAGGGGCCGCCGCACCGAAGGCACAGAAGGCTGATGCGGGCAATGGCGCAGCCGCCCCTGCAGCAGCCGCTGCCGCCACCACCACAGATGCACCCCCCGCCAAAGCCGGTGACGGCGCCGATAAGACCACCGACGTCAGTGTGCCTGCCCTCGGCGAATCGGTCACCGAGGCCACCGTCTCCCAAATCATGAAGCAGGAAGGCGACACCGTTGCAGCCGACGAGCCCATTTTGGAGCTTGAGACCGACAAGGTGAGTGTTGAAGTCCCCGCCCCCACAGCAGGCACAGTGGTGTCGCTGGCGGTGAAAGAAGGCGACACCGTCGCCGTCGGCGCTCTTCTCGGCACCATTGGCGGGTCTGGCGCAGCTGCCGCCCCTAAGGAGGATGCCGCGCCGCAGCCGGCCAAAGAGGCCGCGTCTGGCGGAACGGACATGCCGCCCTCACCGGCTGCCCGCAAACACCTTGAAGAATCGGGCCTTGACGCTGCGAACGTTGATGGCACCGGCCGCCGCGGCCAGGTGCTGAAGGGCGACGTTCTGGCCGCCATAGAGCAAGGCGCCACCGCCGCGCCCTCAGCACAGGCCCCTGCCAAAGCGCCGCCCCGCGCCCCCTCAAGCGCCGATGATGCTGCGCGCGAAGAGCGTGTGACCATGACGCGCCTGCGCCGCACCATCGCCCGGCGCCTGAAGGATGCGCAAAACACAGCCGCCATGCTCACCACGTTCAACGACGTGGACATGTCCGCCGTTATGGACCTGCGCAAACAATACAAGGACGTGTTTGAGAAAAAGCACGGCGTGAAGCTCGGCTTCATGGGCTTTTTCGCCAAAGCCTGCATCCAGGCCTTGAAGGACGTGCCGGCCGTCAACGCAGAAATCGACGGCGACGACATCGTCTACAAGAACTACTACCATCTGGGCATTGCTGTGGGGACCGACAAAGGTCTCGTTGTGCCTGTGGTGCGCGATGCTGACGAAAAGTCCTTCGCCGAGATCGAAAAGACCATCAACGCCTTCGGCAAGCGCGCCCGCGACGGCAAGTTGACCATGGAAGACATGCAGGGCGGCACGTTCACCCTGTCCAACGGCGGCATCTACGGCTCGCTGATGTCCACCCCCATCCTCAACGCCCCCCAATCCGGCATCTTGGGGATGCACAGGATCGACCAGCGCCCCGTTGCCATCAATGGCGAGGTGAAAATCCGCCCGATGATGTACCTGGCGCTCTCCTACGACCACAGGATTGTGGACGGCAAAGAGGCGGTCACCTTCCTGGTGCGCGTGAAGGAGGCCATCGAGGACCCGCAGCGCCTCCTTCTGGACCTTTAAGCGAGCGTTTTCAGCGCTGCGGCGGCGCCCCACGTGCGCCGCCGCTTTGGTGACGCCTGTTTCCCAACGAGGCCTTCATGACGGCGCCGTTGATCCTTTACGTGCACATCCACAAGACTGCGGGGACGGCGATGCGGGACCTTTTGTTCCGCACCCTCGGCCGCAAGAGATGTTTCTGGCACGGCATCGACGGCACCATCGAGGACCTTGTGGCCGAAGACGGCGGCATTGACCGCTACCGCTTGATCGGCGGTCACCTGCGCCCCCATCGCCCTGCCGTTGCGGCCATCCAAAGACCCAAAATCGTCCTTGCCCTCACCCGTGAGCCCGTGTCCCAGGTGGTCTCCCACTTCCAGTTCGCCTCCACCCAAGAGGGGAACGCCCTTCACACCAAGGCAAGCCTTCAGGACACGTTGGACGACCCTTCGGCCGCCTTCACGCAGTTTTCCCGCAACGTTCAGTGCCAGATGCTGACAGGCCACGGCACGGCAAAGGAGGCGCTCGCCGTCATCAAGAACGGGGCCTACCTCGTGGGGGCCATGGAGCGGATGCCGGCCTTCCTCGCCGCCTATGACACGCACATCGCCCCTTTGAACGGCGTTGCCCCGCACCAGATCAACGTGCAGCCCCCGGGCTACGAGAAGGCGTTTCAAGACGCTGCCGTCCAGGCAAAGATTGAAAACCTCGTGGCCGAGGACATGGCGCTGCACAAGGCAATCGTGCAAGAGGGTGTGCTGGCAGGCGCCCTGCCCGCACGCCCCGACTGACCATTGCATCAAGCGCAACACTTCAAGGATTGACCATGCGCGCCGTGGACCGCTCCGACATCGGCTATTTCGAGGCTGACGCCCCCCTTGCCCGCCGGATGCAGTACTGCGCCAATGTCTCCTGGCCGCGCTCGGGCCACCACCTTCTTGTGGCGGTGCTGACGGCGCTGATCGGCCGGCGCTTTGGCTATTGCGAGTTCTATACGCCCCGGCAGGTGCCCAACTCCCCCTGCTGCGGCCTGTTTCCTTGCGCCAAGCTGGATCTCATCTGCATGTCCAAGAACCACGACTTTCAGTTCGATTCGGTGGTTCCCCCTGGCATGAAGCTGATCGTCCAGATCCGCGACTATCTGCCGTCCATGATTTCCGACTTCGAGGTCTATGTGGCGGTCGGCAATGACGACACGGTGGCAAGCTTTCGCCGGTTCGCCGAAAACCGCGCACACCGCTATGCCCGTTTCCGCCATCGGTGGATTGTGCCCGACCTGCCGGACAGGTTGATCGTCACCTACGACGACCTGACCCAGAACCTTGAAGCGACCTTGCGCACCGTTGCTGCCTTTGCAGAGCTTGGCGCGATCGGCGATGAACACTTTGCCCGCGCCATCCAGCCCCCACCCAAGCGGCGTGGCATTCCCCATCACGAGGGCCCGCTGATCCGCCCTGCGCGCGATCCGACAGCCTTCCGCTACTATGACGAAGGCTTCCTGAAGGACATTTTCGCCCTCGCCTACGGCCCAATGCCAAGCGATGAAGAGCATCCGCTTTAGCCTCCCGCGCCCGCAATGCGGCCAAACCCCTTCCCTCAATCCCCCGCCCTTTCTCAAGACCCACAAGGACATGACCATGACGACAGTGCATCAAATCGCCAGAGGCCTTTCGTGAGCCGGGGGGTGTGCGTCGTCACGGGCGGCTCGCGCGGCATTGGTGCTGCGGCAGCACGCCTTGCCGGCGAGCGCGGCTGGGACGTTTTGGTCAACTATCGCGCCGACGAGGCTGCCGCCAACGCTGTGGCCGACCATGTGCGTCGTGCCGGCGCCAAGGCTGAGGTCATCGCCGCGGATGTAGGCACGGACGCCGGCATCAAGGCCGTTTTCGAGGCGGCGGACCGCTTCGGCACGCTCACAGCACTCATCAACAATGCTGGCGTCGGCGATCAGGTGGGAAGCCTCGACACCTTCACCTT
>JBCDCF010000265.1:0-5573 GCA_039182345.1 Pseudomonadota bacterium | reverse complement strand
TGCCTGGGGGTGATCGTCCCGCCCCGGATAAAAGACCTTCGACACAGCGCTGTGGGTGGCGAGGGCATCGGCAACGGCAGCAGCGCTTTCGGTCTGCGCGCGGATGCGAAGGGGCAGCGTCTCCAAGGACTTCAGCATCACCCATGCATTGAAGGGGGAGAGGGCGGGCCCTGTCTGCTTCAAGATGACGTCGAGGTTTTCGGTGATCCACTTTTCAGAAGAGAGGACGACGCCGCCAAGGCAGCGGCCCTGCCCGTCCACATGCTTTGTGGCGGAGTAGACGACGACGTTGGCGCCAAGCTGCAAAGGCCTTTGCCACAAAGGGGTCGCGAACACGTTGTCGACCACCAGGAGGGCCTCAGGGGCCGCCTCGTCGCGGATCTTGGCAACGCCTTCAATGTCCACCAGCGCCAGTGTCGGGTTGGTGGGGGTTTCCATGAAGAAGGCGCGCGTGTTGGGGCGCACGGCGTCGCGCCAGGCATTGAGATCGGTCCCGTCCACCAAGGTGGTCTCAACGCCGAAGCGGGGCAGGTAGGTCTCAACCACATAGCGGCAGCCGCCGAAAAGGGCGCCTGAGGCCACCACATGGTCGCCAGCTTTCAGCGCCGCGACGAGGGCTGCCGTGACGGCGGCCATGCCTGAGGCTGTGGCGCGGGCGGCTTCTGCCCCTTCAAGGCTTGCCATGCGCGCCTCGAACATCGAAACAGTGGGGTTGCCGTAGCGGGAGTAGACGTAGCCCTCCGCCTCGCCGGCAAAGCGGGCGGCGGCCTCCTCAGCACTGTCATAGACATAGCCCTGGGTGAGGAACATCGCCTCGCACGTCTCACCATAGGGGGAGCGGGCCGCACCTTCGTGTACCAGGCGCGTGGCGAGGGAAAGGTTCCTCAGATCGTCCATCAATCTCTCCAAAACACCGGCGTGAACAGGATCAGCACCGTCATGATCTCAAGCCGGCCGAGAAGCATCACGAACGACAACAGCCACAGCTCAAACTCGCCCAGCGGCGCGAAGTTGCCTGCGGGGCCGATGGTCTCTCCCAAGCCCGGCCCGACGTTTGTGAGCGCAGTTTGCGCGCCGGTCAACGCCGTCACGAAATCCTGACCGGCCAGTGATAGGGCAAGGATCGTCAGGCCGAAGATAAGGAAGAACGCGATGAAGTAAATCACCACGGAGTCGTAGACGTCCTGCTCGATCAGCCTGTCGCCGAAGCGAAGGGGCTGCACCGCATTGGGGTAGACGAGCCGCGTGAAGGCCCGCCGCAAGGCCTGAAACACGATGATGAAGCGGTAGACCTTGATGCCCCCCGTGGTGGAGCCCGAGCACCCGCCGATGAACGTCAAAATGAAGAACACACCGAAGGCGAACGGCCCCCACACCGCATAATCGTCCGATGCATAGCCCGTGGTGGTGATGATGGAGACCACGTTGAAGGCGGCCTGTGTGAGCGCCTCGTGGAAGATGATGTTGCGCGTCAGCTCCAGCCAAAGGGCGAGCGCGATGACGATGAGGATGATCCCTGCAAAGAAGGTGCGCACCTGCCAGTCCCGCCAAAGGGTGAAGCGGCCGCGCACCACGAACTCCACGTAAAGGACGAAGGGGAGGGCGCCGATGATCATAAACACCACCGCCGCCCACAAAATTCGCGGGTCCTCGAAAAAGCCGAAGGAGCGGTCGTGGGTGGAAAAGCCGCCTGTGGCGACGGTGGTCATGGCGTGGCAGACGGCGTCGAAAAAGCTCATCCCCAGCGCAGAATAGGTGATGGCGCACGCCCCCGTCGCCACGACGTAAATGAGGCAGAGCGCCCGCGTCACGGAGACGAGCCGGGGCAACGCCTTGTCCGCCTTGTCGGAGTTTTCGGTGCGGAACACCTGCATCCCGCCAATGCGCAGGAACGGGAAGATGAAGAGCCCGATGGCGATGATGCCGATCCCACCCAGCCACTGCAGCATGGAGCGCCACAACAGGAAGGAGCGCGCCATGGAATCAAGCTCCGACAAGACGGTGGCGCCTGTGGTGGTGAGCCCACTCATCGCCTCGAAGTAAGCGGCCGCCGTCGTCATGTTCAGCGGCGACAACCAGAACGGCACGGCGGCTGCGACGGAGGAGACCAGCCACAGCACCGTCGTCACCAAAAAGCCGAACCGCGGCGTGAATTTGGGGATCGGATCGCGCAAGGAGACAACGCCCAGCAGCGCCACCACGAACACGCCCGCACTGGAGACGGCAAACACCGTCCACGTCTCCCGGCCGTCGCCAAGATCCACCAGCGCGGGGATGACCATCGCGATGGACAGAACGAGGCCGAAGAAGCTTGAGATGTAGAGCGCAGGCCTGAGATTCTGCACGGCGCGCGGGACGAGACGGCGTCTTTCCCCCTGTCGCGTCAGCTCAACCACGGATGACAATCCTTTTGGCGGCTACGGGTCAGCGGGGCATAGACGATGGGACCGGCCGACGGAAGCAACACCACAGCCCGCCGAGGCTCCAACGCGCGCGATGCGCAAAACCGTGTCCATGAAGCCACATGAACGCTGGCGGGGCGCTTCCGCTTGGTAGGAACATCCTCTAATCGTGCCGATGTCCGCAAAATGGCTGGCATGGCACCGCGCCCCGATGGGCGTGGCACAGGGGAGCGTGATGGAGCACGAAGCGTCGCATTCGATCCCCTACCTGAAGGAGGCGTTGATCTTCCTTGTGGCCGCGGGGGTGGTGGTGCCCGTTCTCCAGCGGCTGGGGCTGAACTCCATCCTTGGCTACCTTGTGGCGGGGGCCGTTGTGGGGCCTTTCGGCGTCGTCACGGTGACCGACGACCTGTTTGGCGTTCACCTCACCATGCTGACGATGTCAGACCCCGAAGGCGTGCGCCACCTTGCCGAACTTGGCGTGGTGTTCCTCCTGTTTTTGATCGGGCTGGAGCTGTCGGGGCCGCGGTTGTGGGCCATGCGCCATCTGGTGTTTGGCCTTGGCGCCCTTCAGGTGGCGGTGACGGCCGCTGTGCTGACGGCCATTGGCGCCGCGCTTGGCCTGTCGACGCCAGCGGCCATTGCCATTGGCGCCTCGCTTGCCCTGTCGTCCACCGCCATCGTGGTCCAGCTCTTGGTGGATGCGGGGCGGCTCGCGGCGCCGCCTGGGCGGGTCCAGTTCTCGATCCTCCTCATGCAGGACATTGCGGTGGTGCCCGTCCTCCTGGTGATTGGGGCGCTCGCGGCCGACAACAACATGAATGTGTGGGAGAGCCTTGTGTTCTCCGTCCTTGGCGCTGCCATCCTGATCCCCGCCATCTTGTTTGCGGGGCGGCGGGTTCTGGGGCCAGTTTTCCGCTTTGTGGGTGCGCGGCGGGACAGGGATATGTTCACCGCTGCAGCGCTTCTCGTCATCATCGGCACGGCGGCGGCCACCAACCTTGCGGGCCTGTCCATGGCGCTCGGCGCATTCCTGGCGGGGCTGGTGTTTGCTGATACCGAGTTCAGCCACCAGCTGGAATCGGAGATTGCGCCGTTCAAGGGCCTCCTCCTCGGGCTCTTCTTCCTGTCGGTGGGAATGACCATCGACCCGCGGGTGCTGTTTGATGCGCCACTCACCCTATTTGGCGTCGTCGCTGGCACGGTGGTGGTCAAGGCGTTGATCATCTTCGTTTTGTGCCTTCTGGTGCGCCAACCCTTGGCCGTCGCCCTGGAAGCGGGGCTGATGCTCTCCCAAATCGGCGAGTTTTCGCTGGTGGCGCTCGCTCTTGCCTCAAGCCTTGGCATTGTGCCCGACGAGGTGGCGCGCATTCTGGTGGTGGCGGCGGGGATCACCATGGCGATGACGACGGCCCTTGCCGTTCCCATCCGCCGTCTTGCCCAGGCAGTCGCCATGCAAGGGGAGGGCACGCGCGCGGCGGAGACGTTGAACGAGGCCTCCCAGTCCAGCGGACACGTGATCATCGCGGGCTTCGGGCGCATCGGCCAGGGCATCGGCGACCTTCTTGACGAGCGCCATGTGCCTTACCTCGCACTCGACTTGGACAGCCAGGCGGTGGCCCGCGCCCGCAAAGCCGGCAAGGCGGTCCACTTCGGCGACATTCAGCGGCCCGATGTGTTGAAGAACGCCCGAGCCGCCAATGCCCGCGCCGTCGTCCTGACCATGGATAAGCCCAACGCCAACGCCAACGTCATCCGTGTGTTGAAGCGGCTCGGCATGAAAACGCCTGTCGTCGCCCGCGCCCACGACAAACAGCACGCCATGGAGCTTTATGCCCTTGGCGCCGACCAGGTGGTGCTTGAGGCATTCGAGGCCTCCTTGCAGATGGGGGAAGAAACGTTGGTGACCCTTGGCTTCCCGCGGGATGCGGCCCATGCGGTGGTGGCGGAACAACGCGAATCCGGCCGGCGCGACCTTGCCGATGCCGCCACCGCGGTGCGTCAGTGAAGGGGGCGCGGACCCTTGTCATCGGCCGCTCGGGCCAGGTGGCGCGCGCCTTGGTGGAACGGGCAGGGGCGGGGGCTGACATTGTGGCGCTCGGCCGGCCCGACATCGACCTTGCCGACGGCACGGGCGTTTCTGCAGCCTTCGATGCCCACAGACCGGGTCTGGTGGTGAATGCTGCCGCCTATACGGCCGTCGATACCGCCGAGAGCGAGCCTGATGCCGCCCATGTCTTGAACGCGGAGGCGCCTGGCCGGCTTGCCCGCCTTTGTGCCGAGCGCGATGTGCCGTTCATCCACCTGTCCACCGACTACGTGTTCGACGGCACTGCGGACAGGCCCTACCGGGAAAGCGACCCTATTGCCCCCATGGGCGTTTACGGGAAGACCAAGGCGGACGGCGAGGCGGCTGTGCTGGCCGCTGGTGGGCGTGCGCTCGTCCTGCGCACAGCTTGGGTGTACAGTCCGTTCGGCAAAAACTTCCTCAAGACCATGCTGCGGCTTGGGCGTGAGCGCGATCTTTTGCGCGTCGTGGATGACCAGCACGGCAACCCCACCAGCGCGCTCGACATTGCCGATGGCATCCTTGCCCTTGGCCGCAAGGCTGAGGATTGGCCGCAGGCGCCCACCGTCTTTCACATGGCAGGCGCTGGCGACGCCACGTGGTGCAGCTTCGCGCGGGAGATTTTTGCGGTGTCGTCGTCTTCGCCGTGCGTCGAGGCCATCACCACGGCGGACTTTCCCACCCCTGCGAAACGCCCGGCCAACTCTCGTCTCGACTGCACAGCCTTGAGAGAGCGAATGGGTGTCATGTTGCCGTCATGGCGGGACACGCTGGCGGAAATTGTCGCACGGGTCGAACAGGCCGACCCCTGACGGTTGACTGGGATTTCGAGCTTTGGCAACTCGGTCGACGCCCACGCACCGCCTGAACGAAAAAGAGGCCGCACAAGGCGGCCTCAAGGTAGTCGAAGGTGGATGTGCTCTAATTGGACGGGGGACGACCAATTAGGGCAGTTGGGTAACGCGGCAGCGTTGCGTTTGGTTCCGACGAACCGAAAAAAAATGTTGCCGGGTTGGACGAGGTCGCGGGGCGGACGATTGTTTTGCGGCCCCCGCCTTGGCCAGGTGGGGGGATTTAATAAATAAAATAAAAGTATTATCGGG
>JBCDCF010000264.1:0-5579 GCA_039182345.1 Pseudomonadota bacterium | reverse complement strand
GACAGGCCAAGGGCGATCCCCACCTCCGTCTCTTCCATCTCCACGAACAGGGCGACATCGGAGACGTTCGCCGTCCAGCGCAGGTAACGGGAGGCCGGGAACAGCGCCTCGCCAGGATCGTCCGCCATATCAGGGGCCACTTTGGCGGGAAGCACCATCTTGGCAGGCTCAGGCAGGCGATGAACCGTGTCCTGATCGTCAAAGCGATAGCCATAGACCATCACCAGCCCGCCCTTGTACACCTTGGTGGGTGTGCGCGCATCGCCGTCGGCGGCCTTGGAATAGGTCGTCTCGTCGTACCCCGTCTCGTTGACGAACGCGTCGGGCACGGAGCCTTCAAGCAACAGGGCCGGTACGACCTTGACGTACAAGACGACGCGTTTTGACGGGGTGAGTCCGACTATGGTCATCGCTTCGATCATTCCTAGAGCGTCGTTTTGACAAAGCCTACATCAATGAGCGGCGATGCGCCAACGACCGGGGTTTGTCCGCATCGCTTAAGATCTTGCGCCACCTGAAGCAGTCGAACACCATCTCCTGGTGGTTGGGTCCGCTCATCATCCGGTCGACGGCAAGGAAAGCGTTGGCAACACCCTTATAGGACAGGTGATGGGCCGACAGGCGGTGGAAGGTCTCGGCCAGGCGAAGGCCTGTCATGTCCCGCGCATCGCACAAGGCCTGGGCAAAGCCTTCGGGCTCGCGGGCATAGGCGGCGCGGATGGGACTGTCGTCCACGTCCATCACGCCGTCATCGGTGACGGCGCGGCGCATGGTCTCGGCAAACTCGTCCTCGATGAGGCGGAAGGCGACGAGCCGGGAGAGGTAGAACTCGATGGTGATGTCGAACACCGCCCCCATGATGGGAAGGCCGAGTTTGTGGGCCTCCTTGCCGCCCAGTTCGTTGGCGGGGGTGTCAAGGCTCGGCACGTCGTCCATGGTCAAAGGGTTGGAGGCGGAGCGGATCTGACGGGTGCGGGAGAGTTCGCCGATCCGGTTCATCTCATTGGCAAGGTAAAGGTTGCCGCTGCTGGCCTTCAAAACGTGGTCCACGAACGAATCGAAGTGGAGCGCGGAGATCATCGCCACACAGTCCGACCCCGCCTCGTGGAAACCGCGATAGGCACTGGTCAAGGTTTCAGGCAAAGGCACGCCAAGGGCCGAGAATAGGACGCCGTGGCCTGTCTCATGGGCAAGAACATCGAAGTTGAGGGCAAAGGGGCGGTTTTCCCCCGCATCGTCGGCCCCCTCCCCGCACTCCATGAAGCCCCAGCCGAACTGCGCATTGTTCCAGGACACGTAAGGGATGATCTCAAGGCGCGGATGGGTCAGCCCGAAATGCCAGTGGATGGGCCCGCCGCTATAGGTCTCCCAAATGTCAAGAACACGCCGCACCGCGCCAAACACATGGGCAGCGCGGAAGGCAGGGTCATCCACGTCCAAATGGTCGAAGTGGCCGTCGGGGCCTGGTGCCGTGGGCGCATCGGTGGGGCCGCGATAAGGGGGAAGTTCGCTTGCCCCGTAAGGCGCTTTCTCGCGCGGGTTCTTGGCGTACATGCGCCCATCCGACGGGCCCGGACCGAGGCTGCCGCGGGGGGAGGACACGTACACCACTTCGGGCTCACGAAAGTCTTCCAAAACAGGGGTCTGGGGATAGAGCCTGAAGCGGGTGCCCGTGGGGCGGAAGTAGCTGTTCAGCGAGAACGCCATGGCGCCTCCTCGTTGGTGTCGGCCGCACCTTCCACGTGGGACTGCCACAGCAACGTGCGCTCAAACCGGAAGGGCTGGTGCACAGGGTCGACCCCTTGGGTAAGGCGGGTGAGTAGCGCCATGGCATCGGCGCGCTTTTGCTGGACGCGGCCGGTGGGAAGGAAGGCGCGCAAGGCTGCGACAGCGGTCTGTGGCACACCGTCTTGAAGGGCGCGGGCAAGGACGGTGTCGTAAAGCCTTTCCTTGTAGAAGAGCTGCTTGGCAGACGCGGCGATGGCCTTGGCGTCGGCCAAGGTAAGGACATCTTGGGCGGCTGCCGCGGCAAGGGTGGCGCGAATGTCCACCATCGCATCGCTCGCCGCAAAGCCGATCTCTTCGGGGCCATGGACGACGGCCACCTCGTCATCGTCCTCGAAAGGGTCATCCCAGGGGGCAAGGCGGCCGTCGGCATAGGCCTTTGCCACAACGCCCACGCCCACCATGCCGAAGGCGGACAACTCGGCCGCCCGCAAAGCGCCCATGCTCGCCGCACCGAACACGGCGACCTCTTCGGACAGGGCAAACAAGATCTCCTTGTGCCAGACGGAGGGCGCGCCTTCGAAGTAGCCGTCGATGAGGCCGATGACGCGCGCACCATCGCGGGCGACGGCCTGATGAATGTCGCCGCGCTGGGCGGGCGGGCGATAGTCAGCCTCGCACAGTGTTGCTGCGGTGCGCCTGTCGAGCGTGGGGCCGAGAAACACAACGTTCATGCCGCAGCCTCAACTGCGGACAGTACGGCAAGCGCCCTTGGCCCGGGGACGAGGCCTGACTGAGGCCCCTCCCAGGCCGCTTCCAACCCAGGAACCACCACGCGCACCACGCTGAAGGGCAGGCCCTTGCGGCTCACATCCACACAGATCACCTGGTCGAGCCCTACCCCTTTCAGCGCGTCGATTGCGTGGGCCACATCCGCCTCGATGGAGGCTGTCTCCACCGATCTGATGGCCGCAAAATCGCGGGACGGGGTGAGACCGTCGAAGACATTGCGGGCGGCACGGCGGCGGGCGGAGACCTCGGCCTCGCCATAGTCGTGCGCACCAATGTCCTCGCGCGCGCCGGCAATGAAGGTGGCGCGGGCCTGGGCGGCTTCCGTCAAGGCGCGCGACAGGGCAACGGCAGGCGATGGGTGGGTCCCCTGCCCGATTTCGGGGGCACCGCTGACCCCCGCAGCGTCATCGATGAGGGCAAGGAAGGTGGGAAGGCCAATGTCGGACGTGGCGTCGAACACCGCCACGTCGATGCCGGCTCCGGCAAACAAGGACAGGAGGTGGGCGCAGGCAGGGTCGGTGACAGTGTCAAGGCGCACGGCACTGGCGCCGGACCACGCGGCGGGGGACAGCTTCCACAAGGTGACGGCATCACGCTCAATCACCTCCATCAAGGCGTGGAGTGTTGCCTCCATCAGCGTGTTGCCGGAGGCAAGGCCGTTGGTGGTTGCGTTGAATGCCCCGGAGTGCTGGGGTTCTGGAAGCGCATAGTGGGTATGGACCAGCTCGAACGGGACGTAGGCGGTGCCGCCGCCGGCAAGGTCCTCCCCCTCAATCCATAAGAAGGGGGCGGACGGGTCGAACCCTTCAGGGTCGGCAAGGGGAAGGCTGCCAAGCTCGGCGATGGGATGGGCAAAGGCCATCTCCTCAGCGCTTGCAAGGCGCAGCGGCGCATCGATCCGCTCAGCGCACCAGGTCTCGTAGGCCTCCATCACCGCCGAGACGCGGGCAGCCATGACACTGACCCCCTTGCCCTGGAAGACCGAAAGGGACCGCCCATTGGGCCGGCAAGCGGTGAAAACGGGAATGCCGATGCGGTCGAGCCCGGTGATGTTCGCCACCCGTGAGATGCCGAACACGGGAAGCAAAGGGGCCAGTCTCTCCCACGTGACCTCGGGGGAGACGGCACGGCGGGCACCATCGCGCAGCGGTGCCGCACCCTCTGTCATGCCCGGGCCCCTGTCATGCCGCGCCTAAAGTGCGCAGGAGGTGGCGCGCATCAGAAAGGTCGCGCCCCATCGCACTGTCGGGGAAGCGATCAAGAACGGTGCAAAGGTCATCATGGGCCTTGGAGAAGCTGCCCCCGCCGAAATGCTGCGCGGCATGAAGGGCGGTGACCGCGGCCCGCAAGGTCAGCGCCGAGGCCCCCTGGCGCTCGGCAATCTTGCGCGCCTCTTCAAGCCGGGCTGCGACCATCAAAGGGTCAGGGGTCGACCGGAAGAGTTCTGCCGCCGCCTCTTCCCTGGCGATCTCGGCCGCCCAGTAGGCGACCCCTTGCTCCACAATCACCGCGCGGCCGCGGGAGAGGGCGTCAAGGGCGCCATCCACATCGCCAAGCCCGCGAAGGGCCTGGGCGCGCATGGACTGGTAGACCGGAAAGTCCTCAGGCGTTCCCACCTCCTGCATGATGCGAAAGCCGCGATCCAGCCGGTCGAGCCCACGCTCGGCCTGGCCTTTGTCGATGTCGCACCAGCCGAGGAAGATGTCGCCCTTGGCGCGATACTCCTCAAGGTCGTGATGGTCCGCGAGCGCCTTGAGGCGCCCTGCAATGGCGCTCACCCCTGTCTGATCGCGCCTGTAGTGGGCCAGCATCACCGCAATATCGAGGGCGTGCATCAGGCTGCCCACGTGGCCAATTTTCTCCGCATGGGCAAGGGCTTGGGCGGTGAGCTCTGCGGCCGTGTCGCCCGCGCCCATGAGCCAGCGGGTCAGGCCCAGTTCCCCAAGGGCGCACACCATGCAGTCGTGGCCGCCATAAAGGGTGCGCTGATCTTCAAAGTGGCCGCTGCGATAAAGGTCGAGCCCGTCCTCTGCGGTGGTCTCGGAGACCGCAAGGTCGCCCATGGCAAAGGCGTTGGCCCAGGCACAGTGAAGGGCCTGGAGCTTGAACTCGGCGCCTTTCATTTTCTGCGACACGTCCACAAGGCGGCGGGCACGCTGGGCCATCATCGCAAAGCTGTCGGAGACGCGCCACCAACCCCAATAGGCGGCAAGGTGCCAGTCCGATTCGGGCGCCTGTTCGGCAAGGGTAAGGGCAACGTCGTAGGCATCGCGGGTTTCGGGCGCACCGGGGCCACGGGCGGACAGAAGAGCGCCGGCAAGGAGGACCTGCGCCTTCAGTCGCTCCACCGCGCGGCCCTCTTCATCCTCAGGGGCGCGGGCAAACAGGGTCTGGCTGCGCTCAAAATGGGCGGCGGCCTCAAGGCTTGCTGAGGCTTTGTTGGCGGTAAGGCCGGCGTCCAGATAGTGGCGTGCGGCGTCGGCAAACTCTTCGCAGCCGGCAAGGTGGTGGCCCAAGTGCTCAGGCAGGACCGTCGCCAACCGCGCGCCGTCGTCCTTCAGCCAGGCCACATAGCGCCTGTGGAAGCGCCTGCGGGACTTGCGCACAAGGCTTTCATACGCCGCCTTCTGGAAGAGGGCATGGCGGAACTGAACGCTGCGGCGCCTGCGCACCACAATCCCCGCGCGCTCCAGCACCGCGATGGCATCGTCCACCTCCGCAGGCGTGGTGCGGCTCACCACCTCAAGGGCCTCCACTTCGAAGGAGCGGCCGAGGACGGAGGCCACCTGCGCATGGGTTTTTGCCTCACCGAGCGTATCGAGGCGCGCGGTGATGAGGTCGAGCAGCGAAGGCGGCGTGTCGACACTGGCGGCAAGCTGCGCGGGACGCAGGATGCCGTGGCGGATCACCGCCCGCCCCTCCTCCATCAGCGATTTGGTGAGCTCCTCCACATAAAGGGGCAGACCGTCGGGGGGCGCCGCGAGCGCGGCGGCGCCGGTGGGGTGGGGGGGGCCGGCCGCGCCGCGGTGCACCACCCCGCCGCGGGGGCGGGGGGGGAGGCG
>JBCDCF010000263.1:0-5580 GCA_039182345.1 Pseudomonadota bacterium | reverse complement strand
GTTTGCCGGGATTTATGTGGGTGCCATCCCCGGCCTGTCGGTGACGATGGCGGCCTCCATCCTCATCTCCTTCACCTTCTCCTGGGAGGTGAACCATGCGCTCTGCCTGATGGTGGGCGTCTTCATGGGCGGGGTTTATGGCGGCTCGCGCACGGCCATCCTCCTTAATATTCCAGGTGCGCCAGGGGCCATCGCGTCCGCCTTCGATGGCTATCCTCTGGCCCAAAAGGGCCTTGCTGGGGAGGCCATCGGCCTTGCCACCACCATGTCCTTCATCGGCGGGTTTTTGGGGATCCTCGTACTTGCCGTGGCAGCGCCGTTCGTGTCGGAGTTCGCGCTGCGCTTTCAGCCGCGGGATTATCTCCTCCTGGCGCTCCTTGGCATCCTCCTTGTGGGCTCGCTGTCAGGGGAGAGCCTCACGAAAGGGATTTTCGCAGGGGCCCTCGGGCTCCTGATCGGCTCTGTGGGGCTCGACCCTTTGACGACGGAGGAGCGCTTCACCTTCGGCGTCGTTGAGCTTTGGGGCGGGGTCTCCTTCGTTGCGGTGATGATCGGCATGTTCGGCGTTGCCGAAGCGCTTGTGCAGCTTCACCACGTGGACAAGGCGGTGGTGAAGCAGAAGATCGGGCGGATCGTCCCGTCCTTGCGCGCTGTGCGGCGGCACATTTCCGTTGCGATCCAGTCGTCAGGCATCGGCGTCATCATCGGCGCGCTGCCTGGGACCGGCGGGGACATTGCCGCGCTGATGGCCTACGACCATGCCAAGCGCATCACCAAAAAGCCCAAGACGCCGTTCGGCAAGGGCGCCGAAGAGGGGCTGGTGGCGCCTGAGACGGCCAACAATGCGGCCGTCGGCGGTGCCTTCATCCCCATGATCACCCTTGGCATTCCCGGCGATGCGGTGACGGCCATCATCATCGGCGCCCTCTTCATCCACGGGCTCAATCCAGGGCCGATGCTGATGATCACCCAGCCGGACATGTTCTGGTTCATTGTGGGCGCTCTCACCCTTGCCAACATCTTCATGCTGATCTTCGGGCTGACGGGGGTGCGGCTGTTCTCCAAGATCGTGGAGATCCCGCGGTCCGTCCTAATCCCCTTCATTTTGCTTCTGAGCATCGTCGGGGCGTTCGCGGTCAGGAACTCCCTCACCGACGTTTACTTCATGCTGGGCTTCGGCGTGCTCGGCTATTTCATGAAGCTTTATGGCTATCAGGTGGGGCCGGTGATCCTTGGCGTGATCTTGAGCCGGCTCATCGATGAAAACTGGCGCCGCGCCATCATTTCAGAGCGCGAGAGCCTGCCGGACCTTTTCATCGGCATCGTCACGCACCCTGTCTCGCTCATCTTGTTCGTGGCGGTGGTGTGGATCTTCTTCAGCCAGACGCCCATCTGGCGGCGGCTTCGCGGGCGACAAACAGCCTAAGCCGCCATGTCCCTGCGCAGGGTCTGGCGCAACTGGTCGATGGCGACCAGCGCGCCGTTTTCCCCCTCGATGTGCCAGAAGGTCCAGCCGTTGCAGGCTGAGGTGTTGCGCACCAAGGCGCCCACTTTGTGGATGGAGCCTTCATGCTCGCCGCACAAAAGGCTGCCGTCGGCGCGCACCTTGGCCTTAGGGCCGCTGCGGCCGGCCACCAGCTCCTCGCCCACCTTGATGCGGCCCGCCTCCACCAGCATGCCGAAGGGAATGCGCGGCTGGCGACGCGCGCAGTCGACAGTGGCGGTGTCGGCATGGGGGGTGATGCCGGCAATGCGCGCCTCGGCAAGGCTGGCATAGTCTTCATCCTGCTCGATGCCGATGAAGTGGCGGCCGAGCCTTCGCGCCACGGCCCCCGTGGTGCCTGTGCCGAAAAACGGGTCGAGCACCACATCCCCAGGCCTTGTGCTGGCAAGGAGGATGCGGTGGAGGAGGGCCTCGGGCTTTTGGGTGGGGTGCGCCTTGCCGCCCGACGCATCGCGCAAGCGCTCACCCCCAATACACAAAGGCAGCGTCCAGTCGGAGCGGTGCTGAAGGTCGTCGTTGAAGGTTTTGAGCGAGCGATAGTTGAAGCAGTAGTCCGTGCGGCGCTTGTCGGCGACGGCCCAGATCAGCGTCTCGTGGGCGTTGGTGAAACGGCGGCCGCGGAAGTTGGGCATGGGGTTGGTCTTCACCCACACAACGTCGTTCAAGACCCAAAAGCCCGTGTCCTGAACGGCTGTGCCGACGCGGAAGATGTTGTGGTAGCTGCCGATCACCCACAGCGTGCCATTGGGTTTCAGCGCCCGTCGCACGAGGGCAAGCCACGCGCGGGTGAAGCGGTCATAGGCCTCGAAATCGTCGAATTGGTCCCACGCCGCATCGACACCGTCGACGCGGGTCTGGTTGGGGCGCAGCAGCGCTTCGCTCAGTTGCAGATTGTAAGGGGGGTCGGCGAAGGCCGCATCCACCGAGCCCGGCGGAAGGGTGGCCAGTTGCTCCAGAGCATCGCCCACAAGAATGCTATCGATGGGAAGGATGGGCTGGAGCGCGTGGTGCGCCCCAGCCTGATGTCCGCTCATTGCGACGCAGTACCCTCACGCAAGTGGCAAGATCACTCTCGGCCATTCATCGTAAAGGCTGCGTTAATCGCCAGACGTTTTTTCGCCTTAACCTTGGTTGATCAAGTGTAAACGCTTCGCGCGTCCGCGGGCGGTCAGGTCCCCTGGGTGTCGGCGTCCGCGGCAAGGTCGGCAAGGAGGCCAGCGGCAACGGCAATGCGCGAGACGGAGACGATCTCATGGTCGACAATGTCCACGATGGCCTCCGTCGTGCGCTCAATGTCGGCGCGGTTGGCCTCGATCCAGCGTTCGGCAATGGTCCTGCCGATGGCGGAATCGTGCCGCGCGTTCCCGTCCTGGTCGGCGTGGGCGGAGCGCAGAACCTTCACGCACAAGGACCTGTGGGCATCCCCAAGGGTCCGCCGTGCCCGCTCCAGCGCAAGGCCGTCATAGTAGTCTTGCGAGACGACGGTGCGGGCGATCCGGTCAAGCTTTGCAATCCTGAAGTGGTCGTTGATGGCAAACCAGACGCCGCCGGCGCAATAAAGGTCCACATTGCAGGCCGACGCCACGACGACGACATCAAGGGCGGCGCTTGCCATCCCAAGCCGTGCAAAGCGGGCCGCAAGGTTTTCAGGCACGCCCTGGTCGGTGAGCTGTTTGACGCGCTTGGCAAGGATCGCGGCGTCTTCCTCAGGCAGGAGTTCGTTGAAATGGTCGCGCAGTTCGGCAATGCCGGACTGGTAGCGCTCCACCACGGCTGCAAGGCCTGAGGAGAAGCTTTCGTTGCGCACGAACCAGATGGTGGCGTCGAGGAGAAGGCGGCGCGCAAGGGCGTAGAGGGAAAGCTGCACGTCACCTGGGATCTTGGCGTCGAGGCGGTCCACCTCCTCGTTGAGGCCGATGAGGTTGTAGGTGTCGCGGGCGGCGGCGAAGGCGCGCGTCACCTCCGTCACGGTCGCCCCCGTCTGGTCGGCGACGCGGATGATGAAGGTGGGCCCGCCGCGGTTGATCATGGAGTTGGCGAGCATCGTCGCGATGATTTCCCGGCGCAGACGGTGGCTCTGGATTTCCTCCTCGAAGCCCTCCGTCAGCTCCTCGGGGAAGTAGCGGGTGATCTCACGGCCCAGATACGCATCGTCGGGAATGTCGCTGTTCAAGATGTCGTCGAAAAGGGCGATTTTCGCGTAGGCGAGGAGGACGCCGATCTCCGGCCGCGTCAGGCCTTCGCCCGTTGCCACACGCTCGTCGAGGGCCTGGTCGGTGGGCAGATCCTCGATCTCCCGGTCGAGGCCATAGTCTTCCAACACATCCATCAGGCGGGTCTGGAAGCCCGCGCTCTCTGTGTTTTGCCGTTTGGAGAGGGAGATGGCGAGGGTCTGGAAATAGTTGTTGCGAAGGACGAGGCGTGCCACCTCGTCCGTCATCTTTACAAGGAGGGCGTTGCGCTCCTCGCGGGTGAGGCGGCCCTTCCGCTCAGCCCCTGCCAGGGCGATCTTGATGTTCACCTCAACGTCGGAGGTGTTGACGCCTGCTGAGTTGTCGATGGCGTCGGAGTTCAGCCTGCCGCCTTGCATGGCGTAGGCGATGCGGCCTTTGTGGGAGACGCCAAGGTTGGCGCCTTCGCCGATGACCTTTGCGCGCACGTCTTTGGCTTCCACGCGGATGGCATCGTTGGCACGGTCGCCGATATCAAGGTCGCTCTCGCTGGCGGCGCGGATATAGGTGCCGATGCCGCCGAACCACAAAAGGTCGGCAGGCGCCTTCAGGATGGCGCGCAAGACGTCCTGAGGGGTGAGGTGACCGCTGCCGATATCAAGCGCCACCCGCGCCTCTGGCGACAGGTCGATGGACTTGGCTTGGCGCGGGTAAATGCCCCCGCCTGGCGACAGGCGCGCCCGGTCATAGTCCTGCCAGGACGAGCGCTCAAGGTTGAAAAGGCGCTCGCGCTCCACAAAGCTCGCCTCGGTGTCGGGGTTCGGGTCGATGAAGATGTCGCGATGGTCGAACGCTGCGATCAGGCGAATGTGGCGGGACAACAGCATCCCGTTGCCGAACACATCGCCCGACATGTCGCCAACGCCGATGACGGAGAAGGGCTCTGACTGAATGTCGTGGTCCATCTCCCTGAAGTGGCGCTTGACCGCCTCCCAGGCGCCGCGGGCGGTGATGCCCATGGCCTTGTGGTCGTATCCTGCCGACCCGCCCGAGGCGAACGCATCGTCCAGCCAAAAGCCGTGCTCTTCGGAAATGGCGTTGGCGGTGTCGGAGAAGGTGGCCGTCCCCTTATCGGCGGCGACCACGAGGTAAGGATCGTCACCATCGTGGCGCACTACGTCCTTGGGCGGCTTCACGTCGGTGAGGTCAAGGTCGTCGGTGATGTCCAACAGGGCGTTGATGAAGACCTTGTAGGACTCCCGCCCTTCCTCGAAGAAGGCATCGCGCTGGCTGCGGTCGGGAAGGCGTTTGGGGAAGAAGCCGCCTTTGGAGCCCACAGGCACGATGACGGCGTTTTTCACCTGCTGCGCCTTTACAAGGCCAAGCACCTCTGTGCGGAAGTCCTGCGGGCGGTCCGACCAGCGAAGGCCGCCGCGGGCCACAGGGCCGAAGCGCAGGTGCACCCCCTCCACACGGGGCGAATAAACCCAGATCTCCCTGTAAGGCGCCGGCCGCGGCAGGTTCATGATGGCGCCCGAATCCAGCTTGAAGGAGATGGTGTCGGGAAGCGAACCATCCTCCTTGCGCTGGAAGAAGTTTGTGCGCAGCGCCGATTTGATGAGGTTTTCGAACCGCTGGACGTTGGTGACGTCCGCAAGGCTGGTGATCTCTTCGCAGATGGCGGTGATGGTGGCTTCAACCGCCTCCTGGGCCGCTTCGCGCCCTTCGTCGGGGCGTTCGGGATCGAAGCGTTCGTAAAAGTCAGGGTCGGTCGCGTCGCCAACGATCACGCTGCGCCCCGCCTCGCGGTGTCGTGCGGCAGAGATGGGGTCGGCATCCAAGCCGACGACATCGTCACCCAGTTGTTCGCGCAGGGCGTCATAGGCGGCGGTGCCCGTGCGCCCG
>JBCDCF010000262.1:0-5591 GCA_039182345.1 Pseudomonadota bacterium | reverse complement strand
GGGAGGCATCTTCATAACAGCTTTGTAATCTCCCCCAAGAACGTGTCGATCATTTAATTTATTGAAGGCGCCCATGATCTTGATCCGTTTCCTTCCCGCGAATATTTGACGGATGGATGATCACCGGAGCGGATTCGGTCGAAGTCAGCGGAGAGAGTGTGGCGTTCCGCGAACCGTTTTCCGTCCCATCGTGGGAGGGCGTGGAGAATGCACGGCATTTTACAACGGCACGACGCGGCAGAGGACACATTGATGAAGGTCTTGATTATCGAAGACGACGCGGAAGCCGCCGCCTACCTGGCGCGGGGGCTTGCCGAGGCCGGCCACACCTCTGACGTTGCCTATGACGGAGAGGAGGGGTTCGACCTTGCCGTTGCCAACGACTACGATGTGATGATCGTGGATCGCATGCTTCCCAAGCGCGATGGCCTGTCCATTGTTGCGGAGCTGCGCACCAAGGAAAACCACACGCCGATCCTGGTTCTGTCAGCCCTCTCTCAGGTGGATGACCGGGTGAAGGGCCTGCGCGCCGGCGGGGATGATTACCTCACCAAGCCCTACGCTTTCACCGAGCTTTTGGCCCGTGTTGAGGCCCTGTCCCGGCGCAAGCAGACGGCCGAGTTTGAGGCGGTCTACCGTGTGGGTGATCTAGAGCTTGATCGGCTGTCCCACACCGTCACCCGTGCGGGCAAGAATGTCATCCTCCAGCCGCGCGAGTTTCGCCTCCTTGAATATCTGATGCGCCATGCCGGCCAGGTGGTGACGCGCACCATGCTTCTGGAAAACGTGTGGGATTACCATTTTGACCCACAAACCAACGTGATTGACGTGCATATTTCACGGCTTCGGGCCAAGATCGACAAGTCGTTCGACAGCCAGCTTTTGCACACCGTGAGGGGGGCGGGATACGTCATCCGTGCCGAGTCCGAGTAGACTGGTCCGCACCACCGCGTTCAAGCTGACGCTGGTTTATCTCAGCGTCTTTGCGGTGCTGTCCTTAGGGCTGATTGCGTACATCTCTTTCACGACGGCTTCGCTCATCGATCGCCAGTTGCAAACGGCGATCGAGGCGGAGCTTGTAGACCTGTCCAACGAGTATCGCCGCCGCGGCCTCTTCCGCCTGATGGAAACGGTGGAGCGGCGCAGCGCGCGGCCTGAGGCAAGCGTTTATCTGATCACCGATTTTGCCGGCAACAGGATTGCCGGCAACGTCGCCGCGCTCCTGTTCGAACCTGGCACCGCGCAGGTGGGGGAGACGTTTCCGGTCCGCTACGAGCGCCTCGTGCCGCTGCGCGACGGGGGCGAGACCGTGGGGCCCGAGCACCGCGCCATCGCCCGCCTTGCCATTTTGGGCAGCGGCTACCGCCTCCTCGTCGGCCGCGACGTTGAGGACAGGATCGAGTTTTCCGCCATCATCCGCACCTCCATCAGGGGCGCGATCTTCGTCGTCGTCGCCCTTGCGGTGTTGTCCTGGATTTTTCTGTCACGCTCGGTCTTGCGCAAGGTGGACGCCATTGGCGCAACCTCCCGCCAGATCATTGCGGGGGACTTGTCGCGCCGCCTTCCCACCGACGGGTCGGCAGACGAGTTCGATCGCCTGGCAAAGAGTGTCAATCAGATGCTTGATGAGATCAATCGTCTGCACAAAGGCCTGCAGGACGTCTCGCAAAACATTGCCCATGACCTGAAGACCCCTCTGACACGGGTGCGCAACCGCCTGGATGAGACCTTGCGCAACCCGCCCGATCCTGCAGCCATCGATGCGGTCTTGTCGGGCGCCATTGAGGAGTGCGATCAACTGATCCACACCTTCGACGTGCTGTTGACCATTGCGCGCATGGAAAGCCACGCGGCAGGCCTTTCCCTTGAACCGACGGACCTTTCTGCCCTTGCCCTCGACATGGCTGAGTTTTACGAGCCTGCCGCCGAGGACGCAGGGATGCGCCTTGACGCGACCGTGGACCCTGACCTCACCGTTGCGGGCGAGCCCACCTTGCTGCGCAATATGATTGCAAATCTCCTCGACAACGCCTTGAAGTATGGGGAAAGCGAGGCTGCGTCCGTCGACCTGTCGGTGACGCGCGAGGGGGAGGAAGCGGTGTTGACGGTGCGCGATCGGGGCCCTGGTGTGGCCGATGCGGAGCGGGAGCGTCTAACCGACCGCTTCGTGCGGGTGGATGCCTCGCGCTCAAAGCCTGGGGCAGGGCTTGGGCTGTCCATGGTGAAGGCCATCGTTGACCAGCATGGCGGCCGCCTGGCGCTGCAAAATGCCGAACCCGGGCTGAAGGTCACCATCGCCCTCCCCATGGCGGCATGACACTCGCCGATACGCTCGCCCCGCTCCCAGGCGCGGTGGACGAGGCCTTCCTCGCCGACCTTGAGGCGGCCGAGGGCGGCCCTTTACCCCTCATCGGCGAGGAGGCCAAGGCAGCGCTCGGCACGGTGGCCGATGTGTCCTTGTTTCTGCGCCACCTCATGCTGCGCTACCCCAAGGATCTGACAGCGCTCCTCACCCGCCCCTTGGACGAGACGGTGGCCATTGCCGCTTCCGTTGCCCCTGAAGACGATCTGACGGCGGTGATGAGCCAGCTGCGCCAATCGCGCAGGCACGTGGCGCTTGCCGTCGGTCTTGCTGACCTTTGCGCCGGCGCCAGCGTTCAACACGTGACGGGCGCGCTCAGTCGGTTTGCCGATGCGGCCGTGGGTGTTGCCCTCCAGAGCGTTCTTCTGGACGGGTTTCGCCGCGGCCAGCTGACCACCACCGACCCGCACACCTGCGGCCTTGCAGTGCTCGCCTTCGGCAAGCTCGGCGCCCATGAGTTGAACTACTCAAGCGACATCGATCTTGTGGTGGTCTATGACCCCGCCCGCGCGGCCGCCTGCGGCATCACCTCCGGCCGTGCCGTGCGCCTCACCCAAAGGATGACGCAGGTCCTTCAGGCGCGCACGGAGGAGGGGTTCGTGTTCCGCGTGGACCTGCGCCTGCGGCCCGACCCCAGCGCGACGCCTGTGGCTGTCGCAATGCCGTCCGCCATTGCCTACTTCCAGTCCCGCGCCCGCGCCTGGGAGCAGCAGGCCGTCATCAAAGCCCGTGTCATTGCCGGGGATGAGAGCGCAGGCCGCGCCTTCCTGTCGGCCATCTCGCCCTCGGTCTGGCACGGCTTTTTCGATTTCACCGCCATCGAAGACACCATGGAGACCCGCCGCCAGATCGCCCTGGTGAAAGGGGCGGGCGCCATCACCGTGCCTGGCCACAACGTCAAGCTCGGCCGTGGCGGCATTCGCGAGCTGGAGTTTTTCGTCCAGACCCTTCAGCGTCTTGCCGGCGGGCGTGACAGACGTCTGCGCGGCAGGGCGAGCCTTGATATGCTGGTTGCCCTCACGAATGCCGGTTGGATCGATGCGGCGACCCGCGACAGCCTGCATGAGGCGTATGTGCGGCTGCGGCGGATCGAGCATCGCCTGCAGATGGTGGCTGACGAACAGACCCACACCATGCCCGATGAAGACGGCGTCCCCCGCATTGCCAGGATGATGGGCGAGGTGGATACCTTCGAGGACACCATGGTGGCGACCCTCCAAACCGTCCACCATCACTTCACCAACCTTCCCAACATCGTCAGCCGGTCGAACCCTGTCATCGCAACGGCGAAAACAGGCAACGGTCTGCCTGAAGGGGAGGTGGGGGAGGCCATCAAGGCCCGCTTCGCGGCTTGGCAGGATGCTCCTTATGGCGCCCTTCGCACCGAGCGGGCGCGCCGGCTGTTGAAAGGCATTGAGCCCGCGCTGGGCGATGCGTTTTCCACCTCCGCCGATCCTTTGGGGGTGCTCGACGGGTTCGACACTTTCCTATCCTGGCTGCCTGCGGGGGTGCAGATCCTGTCGCGGCTCAACCACCAGCGCGACCTCATCCCCGTCCTCGTGTTGATTGCGGGGTCAGCGCCGCGCCTTGCAGAGCAGCTGGCCCGCCACGCCCGCCTTCTGGACGTGTTGATCGACCCTGCCTTTTTCGGCCGCTTGCCCGACGAGGACGAGCTTGCAAGCCAGCTCCAGCAAGGCCTTGCCGAAGCGCAGGACTATGAGGGACGGCTTGATGCCCTGCGCGTGTTCGGCCAGGAGCAGGCGCTGTTGGTGAGCGCGCGCGTCCTTGCAGGCTCCCTGACAGGGCAGAGCGTTGGCGAGGCCTATGCCAGGCTGGCCGACTGCATTGTCGCCGCCGCCCTCAAAGTGGCCACCGATGAGTTTGAGGTGCGCCACGGACGGTTGGACGAAGGGGCGACGGCGCTCGTGGCGCTCGGCAAGTATGGTGGCAAGGAGATGACGGCCACCAGCGATCTTGACCTCGTATTCTTATACAATTGCGCGCCCGAGGCCGGCCAGTCCGACGGCGAGAAGGGTCTGCCGCCGGGCCATTACTATGCCCGACTTGCCCAAAGGGTGGTGGCGGCCCTGTCGGCCCCCACGGCCAAGGGCTCCCTTTATGAGGTGGATCTGCGGCTGCGCCCATCGGGACGGTCCGGTCCCCTTGCCACCCACATCACCTCCTTCGAGCGCTACCATGCCGAAAGCGCCTGGGTGTGGGAGCATCTGGCGCTGACCCGTGCCCGCGTGGTGGCCGGCGATGGTGCGCTCGGGGTGCGCGCGCGCGTTGCCGTCGACCAAGCAACCACCCGCCACCGCGACCGTGAGGCGTTGGTGGCGGACGTCCTGGCCATGCGCAAGCGCCTTGCCGATCAGTCCGCCGAAGGCTTGAAGCACGCCCCTGGCGGTCAGGTGGACATTGAGTTTATCGCCCAGTTCCTTCAGCTGGCCGAAGGGGGCTGCACAGGGGTGTCCCAGGTGGCGGAGCTGTTGTCCTGCCAACGCGACAACGGGACACTGGCCGACGGCCCGTACGAGACGCTGCTTGCCGCCCACGGGCTCTACCAGCGCCTGTCTCAGGTGATTGCCATCGCCTCCCACAAGACCCTTGCGCTGGAAGACACCCCGGCGCCCCTACAGCCCCTTTTGCTGCGGGCCGCAGACGCGCCGGACATGGACTATCTGATGGCCGATGTGGCCGAGCGCCGCACCGCCGTGCGCACCATCTTCACCGACCTCATCGGCGCCATCGATTAGGGTGATCGGCGTTGTCGCGGGCCGGTCTACCGCCGCCGACAACGCCAGGCGCGGCCGCCGCGTGAGGGGCGCTCCCTGAAGGCATTGCGGCTCTGGCGGACGATCCGTGTCCTGACGACGCCGTTTTTCATCTCCCGGGTGGCGCGGGCGTAGATGCGCGGCCGTGCGGGGCGGCCATTGACGGTCATCCTCTCGATCACAAAGCTGTTGTATTGGCGGCGGGCCTGGCCATTGCGACCCAGCGCCCACCGGCCTGTGCCGAAGCCGTTCGAGGCAAGCCTTACGCCCCTGCGCACCCCGCTGGACGAATAGTCCATGGAAAACCGACCGTTGCTGCGGTAGCGCCAGGTCATTGTGTAGCCGACGCCGCGCAAGGTGGACTTGCATACCCACGTGCCCACCAGCCAGTCGCTGCGCGTTTGAGCCGAGGCGGGTGGGGCGGCAAACGCGAACACCGCGAAACACGACACGAT
>JBCDCF010000261.1:0-5606 GCA_039182345.1 Pseudomonadota bacterium | reverse complement strand
TGCCCACGGCTCTTCATCTCGGCAAGGTAACCGCTTTGACGCTCGCGCGTGATTTCGCGCCCCTCAATGCCGCCCACGAAGGCAATGCCGGACAGGCCCTGATCCAGAAGGTGGCGGGCGGCCATGTCGCTCCCGCTTTCATAGTCGTGGGAGAAGAACGGGAGCGGTTTGCACGGGGAGTCCACACGGCGCAGCACTTGGAGGGCAGGAAGGCCCGCGCGCTCAATGGCGCGGAAGGACGGCGCACCGTCGCCATAGCTGGGCGAAAGCATGAGGGCCGAAACATCGTGCTCCAGCATGGAGGTGATGACGCGGTTTTGGATCTCGGCATCTTCGCCGCTGTCGGCCACCACCGTGGAAAACCCGCGCTCGCCAAACGCGCGCTGGGCACTTGCGGCAAACTCGGTGAAGAAGGGGTTGCGCAGGTCATTGATGACAAGGCCGACTAGGCCCGATCCCGAGCCCCGCAAGGTGGCGGCGGCACGGTTGCGCACGTACCCGAGCGCTTCGATGGACGCGAGCACCGCCTCCCGCGTCTCATCCTTGACGAGGTCGGACCCCTGCAGGACCAGGGAGACGGTGGACTTTGACACACCTGCATGGGCGGCCACGTCCTTAATGGTGGGGCGCTTGTCCACCCTTTAGGCGATGCCGTGAAGGGCACAGTCCGCCAGAGTGACAACGTCGGTGGGCAGGCGCAGGAGGGTTGGGTGGCGCATGGGTCAGATCCCGTGATCGGCCCGAATCATATCGGCCGCTTTCTCCGCAACCATGATTGTTGGCGCGTTGGTGTTGGAAGACACAAGGCGCGGCATGATGGAAGCATCCACAATCCGCAGACCCTCAAGGCCGCGGAAGGCAAGACGGGGGTCGACCACAGCAGCATCGTCGCTGCCCATACGGCATGTCCCGGCCGGGTGATGGTCAGTCTTCGCGTGCTCGCAGGCAAACTCGAAGTATTGCGCGTCGGTCTTGACCGCGGGACCTGGAAGCACTTCGCGCTTGACGAAGGGTTTTAGCGCATCCTGCCGCAAAATCTCTTGGGCGAGCTTTAGACCCAATATGGCCATGTCCCGGTCGTGGGGGTCTTCCCAGTAGTTGGGGTCGATGAGAGGGGCTGCGGCGGGATCGCTGGATGGGAGGCGCACCGTCCCCCTGGAGCGGGGACGCAGGTACGCAGAATTCAGCGTCACGCCGGCATTGGCCATCTTGGCAACGCCCGCTTCAATGCCCGAGCCAAGGCCAAGGTGGAACTGAATGTCGGGCGAGCGGGCCCCTTCCTCCGCGTACCAGAAGCCGCCCGTTTCAAACAGGCTGGACGCCACGGGCCCCTTGCGAGTGAAGAGGTATTGGAGCCCTGCGAGCACCGACCAGTGGGGCTTTGCATACTTGTCGTAGGTATGGTCGCCGGTGCATTCGGAAATGGTGAAGAGATCGAGGTGCTCCTGAAGATTGCCGCCGACCTCCGGCTGGTCGAACACCACGGGAACGCCCACATGGGCAAGGTGGTCGGCCGGGCCGATGCCTGAGAGCATCAAAATGCGCGGCGTACCGATGGCACCGGCGGACAGGATCACATCAGCCTCGGCATAAAGGGTGTCGAGGCGATCGTGGCTGCGCACGGTGACACCGCTCACACGGCCTTTCTCCACCACAAGGGCGTGGACGTTTGCACCTGTGCGAACGTCAAGATTGGGACGGGCTTCGGCAGGGTGCAGAAACGCCGTGGCGGTGGAGGAGCGGCGGGCGTTGCGCTGGGTCAACTGATAGTAGCCCACACCGTCCTGCGCCTCTCCCGTCATGTCATGGTTGGTGGGAATACCCAGTGCGCCGGCCGCCTCGAAATATGCCTCGCAGATGGGGAGCGGGGCGGACGGTTTGGACACGCCGAGCGGTCCGCCTTTGGCGTGGTAACGATCTTCGTAGGTGTCGTTGTCCTCAGACTTCTTGAAGTAGGGAAGGACATCCTCGTAGGCCCAGCCTTCGCAGCCCAGTTGCCGCCACTCGTCATAGTCGAGCGCATTGCCGCGGGTGTAGATTTGGGCGTTGACGGTGGAGCCGCCGCCGATGACGCGCGCCTGGGTGAAGCGCAGGACGCGATTCTTCATGTGGCGCTGGGGAACGGTGTGCCAGCCCCAGCTGCCAAGGCCGAAGGTCATCTTCGCAAAACCTGCAGGCATGGCATAAAGGGGATGTCTGTCGCGGCCGCCCGCCTCAAGGAGGAGAACGCGCGTCGTCCCGTCGGCGCTCAGTCGGTTGGCAAGCACACACCCCGCAGAGCCACCCCCCACGATGATGAAGTCAAACGTTTGGGCCATGGCAGTCCTCAAAGCCGTGGGGTGAGGAGTGCGCCGTCCACCGGGATGATGGCGCCTTGGGAGAATGCCATCTGGCCTGTGACGAGCGGCAGGACGGCAGCAGCAACATCCTCCACCGTGCCCCAGCGCTTCGCCGGCACGAGGCCGCCTTCAATGCGCGGGGTGTAGGCACCCGCCACAGGGCGCGTCATCTGCGTCTCGATGATCCCCGGCCGCACCTCGAACACGCCGATGCCCTCGCCGGCAAGGCGGACCGCGAAGAGCTGCGCCATCATGGAAGCAGCTGCCTTGGATATGCAGTACTCGGCCCTGTCCACTGACACCAAATGTGCACTCGCCGAGGTGATGAACACCATGGATCGGTAGGGTTCGGCCGGTCGGCCCAGCATCCGCCGGGCCACCGACTGGGCAAGAAAAAATGCACCTTTGACGTTGACGTCTTGCACGAACGCGTAGTCTTCGTGCGTGATGTCCAGCATGTCACCGCGGATGCGGGCCGGCACACCCGCATTGGCGACAAAGGTGGTGATGGGCCCTGCGTCGGCCTCGATGCGCTCAAGCAGGGTGTCGATGTCGGCGATGTTTCGCTGGTCGTGCCGGTGGTATGACGCGCCCTCCCCCAGGTCTCCGAGCGCGGCGGTGACGTCGGGGTGGTCAGGCGCCACCTCAGCGGTGATGGCGAGGCGAAAGCCGTCCGCTGCAAGGCTGCGCGCAATGCCAAGACCAATGCCGCGCTGACCGCCTGTAACAAGGGCGAGACGGCTCATGCGGCAAGATCCTTTTCGCGAATGTGGCGTGCCACACGCAGCGCCTGTGCGGCAATGGTGAGGGACGGGTTTACCGCTGCCGAGTTGGGAAGGAAGCAGGCATCCACGACAAAGAGGTTCTTGTGGTCGTGGGTGCGACAGAAAATGTCCAGCACATGCGTTGCCGGGTCGTGGCCGAAACGGGCGGTGCCGCATTGGTGCGACGGAACGGTGCGGTCGAACGGGCGGGAAAGCACAAGCGGCCAGCCCGCCGCCCGCAGGATCGAGGTGACCCGTTTCACCAAAAGTGCATGGGGCTCCCAGTTGGATTGCCGCCAGTCCAAAACGATGCGCTCGCCCCTGATGGTGACGCGACTTTCAGGGGCCGGCAGGTCCTCGCTCATCACGTACCAGTCGATGGAGCGGGCAGCGAACCAGTGGGCGATGGGCTTGGGCAGACGGGTCTGGGCAGCGAGGATGGCCGGCGTGATTTTGCCCAGGAGCTGAACGTTGCCAAGGGGCTCTCCGGACGGCCCACCGGTCAGATAAAAGTCGTTGAAGTAAAGTGTCTTCTGATAGACGGACGAATTCTTGCGCAGCGGATGGAGAGACATCACCGCGTGCGTGTTGTGGTTCATGAAGTTGCGCCCCACCTGGTCGGATGTGTTGGCAAGGCCGGCCGGGTGGTTCTCGTTCGCCGAGCGCAGCAAGATCACAGGCGAGTTCACTGCGCCCGCAGCAAGCACCACAACGCGGGCCGCAACCCGGTGGAGACGGCCAGTCTGGCGGTACTCGACGGCCGCGATGTCACCATTGTCCCCCGCGATAAGACGGGTGACGTCGGCGCCGGTGAGGAGCGAGACGTTGGGGTGCCTCAGCGCTTTGTCGATGCCGATGCTCTCAGCGTCTTTCTTGCCCGCGCCGGTGTTGGGGTGCGCGTCCCATCCCGTCTGGCCGCCGGCAAGCCAAGCGTCAATGTCCACGCCAAGCGGCAGATGCGCTGGCGACAGACCGGCAGCGGCAAGGCGCTTGGCGGCATCGGCAATGGTCGCCTCGTGCGGGACCGGGGCGTACCCGTAGCGGCCTGAATGGGGCGGCTCGGTCGGGTCTTCGCCAAGCGTGCCGCGAACTTCGTAGAGGTCCTCGGCGGCTTGGTACCAGGGCTCGAAGGCTTCGTAGGTGATGGGCCAGGCCGGAGACGTGCCGCCCATGTGGTGGAGAACGCCAAAATCTTCGCGGCGGTAGCGAAACAAGACCGCCCCATAAAGCTTGGTGTTGCCGCCCACATAGTAGTAGTTGCCGGGGCTAAAGGTTTCACCGGCCGGCGTGTCCCAAGTTTCATTGTTGCGAAAGGCGCCGTGCTTGAAGATGGCCTCATCGTCCCGGCAGGCCGCACTGTCCGCGATGCGCTCACCACGCTCCAAGACCACGATCCTCGCGCCTGAGGGAGCGAGCGCGGCGGCCATCGTGGCACCGCCCATGCCTGAACCGATGATGATGACGTCGGCGTCCATCTAGACGATCCGCATCTCAGTCTTCGGATCGAACACCACCGGCTTCTCCATGTTGACAGCAAACTCGGCGACACGGCCCGGCGCGACGTCAGCGTCGGCGCGCATACGGCCGGTGCACTCCACGCCGCCGATGGTGGTGGTAACGAAGGTGTCGGAGCCTGCAGGCTCGGTCACCATCACGGTGTTATTGAAGCGCTCAACGTGGGTGGAGCGTTGATCGGCGCCGTCCACATCCGTTAGCGCTTCAGGCCGCACACCGAGGGTGACGGTCTGGCCATCGTAGCCGCGCAATGTGTCCGATGGTTGGTAGAAGGGGAGCTTGACGTCGCCGCCCGTATCATCCTGCGTCACAGCATACACAGCGTTATCTTCGGCCCGCACCGTCACCGGGATGAGGTTCATGGACGGTGAGCCCATGAATGTGGCCACGAAAAGGTTGGCGGGCGTGTCGTAAATCTCTTTGGGCGTGCCCAGTTGCTGCACGTAACCGCCGTTCATCACAGCAATGCGGGTGGAGAGCGTCATCGCCTCGATCTGATCATGGGTGACGTAGACAATGGTGGTGCCAAGCTTCTGGTGAAGCTTCTTGATCTCCGTGCGCATGTCGACACGCAGTTTGGCATCAAGGTTCGACAGCGGCTCATCGAAGAGGAAGACGTCGGGGTTGCGCACCAGCGCGCGGCCCATGGCAACCCGCTGGCGTTGGCCGCCCGACAACTGACCGGGCTTGCGTTTCAGCAGCGGCGTGATCTGCAGCATCTCGGCCACATCGTTCATCGCCTTTTCGCGCTGGGCCTTAGGGGTGCCATGCATTTCAAGGCCGAAGGTGATGTTCTGCGCCACCGTCATGTTCGGGTAGAGGGCGTAGCTTTGGAACACCATGGCAATGTTGCGCTTGGAGGGGTGAACGCCGTACATCACGAGCGGGGAAATCCGCATCAAGGGTGACGTGATGAACGGCGTTCACCCCTCCAAGCGCAACATTGCCATGGTGTTCCAAAGCTACGCCCTCTACCCGAACATGACGG
>JBCDCF010000260.1:0-5623 GCA_039182345.1 Pseudomonadota bacterium | reverse complement strand
CCTCATCGGCCTTCTGGAAAGCCGTTTGGATGCGCTCGTCTACCGCGCCCAGTTCGTGCCGACGGTGTTTGCGGCGCGCCAGTTCGTCAGCCACGGCCACATCCTGGTGAACGGCAAGCGCGTCAACATCCCAAGCTATCGCTGCAAGCCCGACGATGTGATCGAGGTGCGCGAGAAGTCCAAGAACCTCCTGATGGTTCTGGAATCCATCGGCCTTGCCGAGCGTGACGTGCCCGAATACGTGGAAGCGGACCACCAGAAGATGACCGCCCGCTATGTGCGCCTGCCGACGATCGGCGACGTGCCTTACGCGGCCACCATGGAACCAAACCTCGTCATCGAGTTCTACTCCCGCTAACATTGTCCCTCACAACGCGCTCTGCCACGTCCGGCGGAGCGCTCCATTGAGGGAGAGGGACTGATGGTAAGACTGGCTTTGGCATTGGCGCTGGGCATTGGGGCCGCAGCGCCTGCCACAATGGCATCGGCTGCGACTGAGGCGGAGTGTAAAGAGGCGATCGCCAGCCTCGAGAATGCGATGTCCAGCAACCCCGCCATGGAAGACAACGAGGGCAAGGCCCAGGAAGCGGAAAGCGTCCTTGCCCAAGCCGGTGAAGCGGGTCTTCAGGGCGACCACGGCAAATGCATGGAGCTTGTCGAAGAAGCCCGGGGGATCACCGGCCTTCGGTGATCGCCGCCAGGCGCTGTCAGCCGTGACAGCCCGAGATGCTCTTCTGCGCCGCACGCGCCCGCCGATGTTGCGATGGGTGCGTGCTTGCCCTTAATTGGTGCGCGAACGGGCCCGCCACTCACTGAGGTCGCGGGCGCCAAGCCTACGGGAAAACCGGCATGAACGAACACGTTCGCGAAGCGGTCGCGGCCAAGCTCATCAAGGGTGCGGTGGACGACTGGGAAGTGGTGATCGGCATGGAGATCCATGCCCAGGTCCAGTCCAACGCGAAGCTCTTTTCAGGCGCCTCCACGGCCTTCGGCGGCGAACCCAACGACCATGTGAGCCTTGTGGATGCGGCCATGCCAGGGATGCTCCCTGTCATCAACGAGGCGTGCGTGGAACAGGCCGTGCGTACGGGGTTGGGGCTGAAAGCTGAGATCCACCTCGTCTCCCGCTTCGACAGGAAGAACTACTTCTACCCCGACCTTCCCCAGGGCTATCAGATCTCCCAGTACCAGCACCCCATCGTGGGTGAGGGCGAGGTGATTGTCGACATGCTGGATGGTGAGCGCATCATCGTCGGCATCGAGCGGCTTCACCTTGAGCAGGACGCCGGCAAGTCTCTGCACGACCAGCATCCGACGAAAAGCTTCGTGGACCTCAACCGCTCGGGCGTCGCGCTGATGGAGATTGTGTCAAAGCCCGACCTTCGCTCCTCCGATGAGGCCAAGGCGTACCTCACCAAGATGCGCACCATCCTGCGGTATCTGGGCACATCCGATGCGGACATGGACAAGGGGAACCTGCGGGCCGACGTCAACGTGTCGGTGCGCCGGCCTGGCGAGCCGCTCGGCACGCGCTGCGAGATCAAGAACGTCAACTCCATCCGCTTTGCCGGTCAGGCCATCGAGTATGAGGCGCGCAGGCAGATCGGGATCTTGGAGGACGGTGGAAGCATCGACCAGGAAACCCGCCTGTTCGACGCCAAGACGGGCGAGACGCGCTCCATGCGCTCAAAGGAAGAGGCGCACGACTACCGCTACTTCCCCGACCCCGACCTGTTGCCGCTGGTGCTTGATGCGGACTGGGTGGAGACGATCCGCGCCAGCCTGCCAGAGCTGCCTGACGAGAAGCGCGCCCGCTATGTGGATCAGCTGGGCCTCACCCCTTACGACGCCAGCGTTCTGGTCGCCGATGCCGCAGCGGCCGACTACTTCGAGAAGGTGGCGGAGGGGCGCGATGCGAAGGCGGCTGCCAACTGGGTCAACAATGAGTTGTTCGGCCGCCTCAACAAGGAAGGCCTCACCATTGAGGAAAGCCCCGTTTCAGCGGCGCAGCTGGGCGGCATCCTCGACCTCCTTGCCGAGACGGTGATCTCGGGGAAGATCGCCAAGGACGTGTTCGAGATCGTCTGGTCCGAAGGGGGCGATCCTGCCGCCATTGTGGAAGAGCGGGGCCTGAAGCAGGTCACCGACACAGGCGCCATTGAAAAGGCGGTGGACGAGGTGATGGCCGCCAACCCCGACAAGGTGGAGCAGGCCAAGGCCAAACCCAATCTTGCAGGCTGGTTCGTCGGTCAGGTGATGAAGGCGACGGGCGGCAAGGCCAACCCACAGGCCGTCCAGGCCATCGTGCGCCAGAAGCTCGGCGTGGACGACGCCTGAGCGAGACAAAACGGCGCCGTTTCGTGGTAAGAAACGGCGCCGCAGAGCGTCACTTCAGACGGTCAGGAATGTCAACGCCGGCTTCCTCGTAGTAGCGAAGCGCACCGGGGTGCAGCTTCAGGGGAAGGCCGCCGGTTGCCGTCTCAAGGCTCATGGCGTTGGTGGCCGGGTGGATCGCCTGCAAGAAGGGCAGGTTCTCATAGATGGTCTTGGTGATGAGGTAGACGGTTTCCTCAGGGACCGAGGCATCCACAGCAAGGAAGTTCGGCTGCGCGATGGTCTGAACGTCCTCATCTACGCCAGGGTACATGCCGGCAGGGATGGTAAAGCGCGTCCAAAGGCTGTCGAAGCTGCCGTTGGCTTCCTTCATCTGCTCATCGGTGAAGGACAAGAGCGAAATCTGATCGCCCATGTTCGCAAAGGCTGACGACACGGCCGAGACAGGCGGGCCTGCCGGGGTGGACATTGCCTCGATGGAGCCGTTCTGGAGCGCATCGGCCGACGGACCGTAGCCCATATAGGCAAGGTCGAAATCCTCCACCATGTCGTAGCCGAGGTTGCCCAGGATGGTGTCGTTCGAGCCGATGGTGCCTGAGTTCTGGCGACCCATGGACACGGTCTTGCCTTCAAGGCCTTTGATGTCGGTGATGGTGCCCGAATCCACATAGTCGGACTTCACCACGAAGTGCTCCACATTGGGCCACAGCATGGAGATGGAGCGCAGGTTCTCCTGCGGCCCCTGTTCAGCCAGCGGACCTGTGCCCTGCGCCGCATAAGCGCCGAAAAGGCCCTGGATAATGGCGAACTGGGCTTCCTTGTCGCGCAGAAGCGCCACATTCTCGCCCGAGCCCGCCGAGTTGATGGCACTCATATTGATGCCATGCTTGGGCTGCAGCTTCACCTTCACCAACGTCGCAAGCGCAACGCCCACAGGATAGTAGGTGCCGCCCGTGGAGGCGGTGGCGAGCAGATAGTCTTCGCTTTGCGCAGCGGCAGGGCTTGCCACAAGGCTTGCCCCCAGTGCCAGTGCGCACACCGTGGTCAACAGTTTCACGGAATTGCTCCTCCTCAACTGGGATCGTTTTCGATCGTTGTGGCCTGATTTAGCGCAGGAGTTGGCGGAGGCGAAGGATTTGTGGGCCGATGACGGCAACGCCGCAGCCCTGAGCCCCTTTGGTGGACGGTGAGGCGCGAAATCGCTAACCCTTCCACCCAAAAGACCACGCCGCACCACGCCAAGAACAGTCCGTCAGCGGGAGGGAACCATGGCCGACACCATTGCGCCACCACAGTCCATAGCCGAAAGCGCTCACATCAACGCCCAAACCTATGAGACGATGTATGCGCGGTCCGTGGCCGATCCTGCCGCCTTTTGGGGCGAAGAAGGCAAGCGGATCAACTGGATCAAACCGTACACCAAGGTGAAGAATACCAGCTTTCAGTATCCTGACGTGTCCATCAAATGGTACGAGGACGGCACGCTGAATGCGTCCGCCAACTGCACCGACCGTCATCTTGAAAGCCGTGGCGATCAGACAGCCATCATCTGGGAGCCCGACGATCCCGACGCAGAGGCCAAGCACATTACCTACCGTGAACTGCACGAGGCGGTGTGCCGGTTTGCCAATGTCTTGAAGCGGCTAGGCGTCTCCAAAGGCGACCGCGTGATCATCTATCTGCCGATGATCCCCGAGGCGGCCTATGCGATGCTTGCCTGCGCGCGGATCGGGGCCATCCACTCGGTGGTGTTTGCAGGCTTTTCTCCCGACAGCCTCGCCAACCGCATCAACGATTGCGACGCCAAGGTGCTGATCACCGCCGACGGCGCGCCCCGCGGCGGGCGCACCACCAAGCTGAAGGACAACGCCAACCAGGCCCTCCTTGCGTGCAAGGAAAGTGTCGCCTGTCTGGTGGTGCGCCGTACGGGGGGGCAGGTGGCCTGGCGATCCTCAGGCGACCATTGGCTGCATGAAATGGAGGCCGATGTCTCTTCCGAGTGCCCTGCCGAAGAGATGAACGCTGAGGATCCCCTCTTCATCCTTTACACCTCAGGCTCCACCGGCCGTCCCAAAGGGGTGGTCCACACCACGGGCGGCTACATGGTCTATGCGGCCATGACCCACAAACTCACCTTCGACTATCAGGAGGGCGAGGTTTACTGGTGTACTGCCGATGTGGGCTGGGTGACCGGGCACACCTATATCCTTTATGGCCCGCTCGCGAACGGTGCCATCTCCTTGATGTTTGAGGGGGTTCCCACCTATCCGGACGCCGGGCGGTTCTGGGCGGTGTGCGCCAAGCACAAGGTGGCCAGCTTCTACACCGCGCCGACAGCCATTCGCGCGCTGATGGGCAAGGGGGACGGGCCTGTGAAGGGACACGACCTCTCTTCCTTACGCATTCTCGGCACGGTGGGCGAACCCATCAACCCCGAAGCCTGGCGCTGGTACTATGAGGTGGTGGGCGGCACCCGCTGCCCCGTTGTGGACACCTGGTGGCAGACCGAGACGGGCGGCCACCTGATCACCCCCCTTCCTGGCGCAACGCCCACCAAGCCTGGCTCGGCCACAACACCCTTCTTCGGCATCGTGCCTGCCGTCCTCGACCCTGCAACAGGCGAAGAGAAACTGGAGACGGCGGCGGACGGTGTTCTCGTGATCAAAGACTCTTGGCCGGGGCAGATGCGCACCGTCTGGGGCGATCACCAGCGCTTCATGGACACCTACTTCCAACAGTATAAGGGCACCTACTTTACCGGCGATGGGTGCCGGCGTGACGAGGACGGTTACTATTGGATCACCGGGCGGGTGGACGATGTCATCAACGTGTCAGGTCACCGTATGGGGACGGCTGAGATTGAATCGGCCCTTGTGGCCCATTCTGCCGTCAGCGAGGCGGCCGTGGTGGGCTACCCCCACGACATCAAAGGCCAGGGCATCTACTGCTACGTGACGCTCATGAACAATCGTGAGCCGACCGATGCGCTGAAGAAAGAGCTGTCGGACTGGGTGCGCTCCGAAATTGGCCCGATTGCAAAGCCGGATCTTATTCAGTGGGCGCCGGGTCTGCCCAAAACCCGCTCCGGCAAGATCATGCGCCGTATTCTGCGCAAGATCGCTGAGGACGATTTCGGTGCGCTCGGCGACACCTCCACGCTCGCCGAACCCGCGGTGGTCGATGACCTCATCGAGAACCGCCAGAACCGGAAATCGTAGGTGACGACAACGGGCAAGGGCCGCGCTCTCGCGGCCCTTTTCGGTCTGCTGACTGGGCTAAGCGCAGCCGG
>JBCDCF010000259.1:0-5627 GCA_039182345.1 Pseudomonadota bacterium | reverse complement strand
CGTTTTCAGCCGGTACCCAACCAACGGTCTGCGAATTCGGTTGACAGCCATGTGGGCTCCCGGGTCCGCTTGCGTCGTCTGGAGCTTGGGCTCAGCCAGGAAAAGCTCGCCGATCAGCTGGGTATCACCTTTCAGCAGGTGCAAAAGTACGAGCGTGGCACCAACCGCATCGGCGCCAGCCGCTTGCATCAGATCGCGCTCGTGCTTCAGTCGCCGATCACCTACTTCTTTGAAGGGGCCTCCGAGACCGCGCTGCCGCGCACGGACGGCTCGCCCCTCTCGCAGGTTCTTGCCGACCCTGCGACGGTCCGCCTTGTGCGCGCCTTTGCCAGCATCACCGACCCGCAGCTGAAGCAAAAGGCCGTCGGCATCATCGAAGCCATCGCCGACACTGCCGGGCCGTCCACCAAGTCCTGACGTTCCGATCCCACCCGCACGGCCAGTGCGGCGCGTCTTGACGCGTCCGCGCCGGCCGCGCCTTTGCCTTATGTGTGCCTTGGCGAATCCACACGGAAGCTGATATCTGGTCTCCAAAATCCTTGGAGCGCCGATGTCCACACGCACCGAAACTGATTCCTTTGGCGCGCTGGAAGTCCCCAGCGAGCGGTATTACGGGGCCCAAACAGCCCGCAGCCTGATCAACTTCAAGATCGGCACCGACACCATGCCTTTGTCGCTGGTGCGCGCGCTCGGCATCGTGAAAAAGGCTGCCGCTCTCACCAATATGGACCTTGGGACGCTGGACAGGCGCATTGGCGAGGCCATTGCCAGTGCCGCCGATGAAGTGATTGACGGCAAGCGGGACGAGGACTTCCCGCTGGTGGTTTATCAGACAGGTTCGGGCACACAGTCGAACATGAATGCCAACGAGGTGATTGCAAATCTTGCGATCGCGCGACTCGGTGGTACCATCGGCTCGAAAGATCCTGTCCACCCCAACGATCACGTGAACCGCTCGCAGTCCTCCAACGACACCTTTCCGACGGCCATGCATGTGGCTGCGGTGGAGGAAATCACCCATCGCCTGCTGCCCGGTCTCACACACCTGCGCGACACGCTGGCGCAAAAAGGGGAGAGCTTCGGCGACATCATCAAGATCGGCCGCACCCACACCCAGGACGCAACGCCGCTTACACTGGCGCAGGAGTTTTCCGGCTATGTGGCGCAGCTGGACTTTGCCATCGACCAGGTGAAGGCAAGCCTTAAGGCGCTCTATCCCCTCGCCCAGGGCGGCACCGCGGTGGGCACAGGGCTCAACGCCAAGAAGGGGTTTGCCGAAGGGGTCGCCAAACACATCGCCGAGATCACCGGTCTGCCCTTCGTGACGGCGGACAACAAGTTTGCCGCCCTTGCCGCCCACGATGCGTACGTGGCCGCCCACGGTGCGTTGAACGTTGCGGCAACGGCTGCCTTCAAGATTGCCAATGACATCCGCCTTCTAGGCTCAGGCCCAAGGTCAGGCCTTGCGGAACTGTCGCTGCCTGAAAACGAGCCCGGGTCATCCATCATGCCCGGCAAAGTGAACCCCACACAGTGCGAGGCTTTGACGATGGTGGCCTGCCGCGTGTTCGGCAACCAGACCACCGTCACGGTTGCCGGCAGCCAGGGCCATTTTGAGCTGAACGTCTATAAGCCCGTGATGGCCGACGCCTTCCTGCAATCGGTACGGCTCCTTGCAGACGGGTGCGTCAGCTTTGCCGACAACTGCGTGAAGGGCATTGAGGCGAACGCCGGGCGGATCCAGGAGCTGATGGCGCGCTCCCTGATGCTGGTGACGGCGCTTGCCCCAGAAATCGGGTACGATAACGCCACGACAATCGCCAAGTCCGCCCACAAGAACGGGACCACCTTGCGCGAGGAGGCAGTGGGCCAGGGCTTTGTCAGCGCTGAGCGGTTCGATGAGATCGTGCGGCCTGAGAAGATGGTGGGGCCGTCTTAGGCGATGGCAGATGTGGTCAATCTGCGCATGGCCCGCAAAGCCAAGAAGCGGGCGGACCAGAGGGCGCAGGCCCACAACAATCGCATCGCGCACGGTGTGAGCGGTGCACAGCGCAAAGCCGCACGGTGCGCGGCGGCGCGCCAGAACGAGATTTTGGAAGGCCACAGGGTGGCACCTACGGCCGAAGAAGCGGGCGAGACGATCCGCAAGAAGTGAAGAACGAATGCCTCAACTGACCAAGCGATCCGTGGCCCTCAGGGGCCACCCCACCAGCGTTGCCCTGGAAGACGACTTCTGGGCCGCCCTCGACCGGTGGGCGAAGACCGATCACGTCTCCGTCCCGGTGTTGATTTCGCGCATTGACGAAACGCGCCAGGAAGGCTCGCTCGCCTCCGCCATCAGGGTGCAGATCCTCAAGCACGTGCAGGACGGGCGGACGATGAACTGATCGGCTCACCGCGCCGCCATTGGCCTGCCGTGGGTTGGGGTTTTGACGGGCGCGCTTGCCGCTCAGGTTCGATCAACCTGAGCGGACGAAGACGTACTCTAGTGAACGCTGACGGTCAGAAGGTTTTGCTCCATGGCGTTCTTCAAGACCGCCTGGGGCGTGTCGGCCAGGACGATGGGGTGACCGCCTGCCGACAAGAGCGCCCAAAATTTGTGACCAGGGGTCAGCTCCGGCGCGTTGGGAAACAGGCGCATCAACTCTTCTGACTGGAAGGTGCGCACGTACGCCACTTCCCCTTCACCCATGGCTGCAAGGGTCTCTGCGCTCACCGTCACGGGGTGTTCGTGGGCTGGTCTCAGTTCGGTCATACTCAACTCCTCGCCTTAGGCGCAGCGGCTGCGCCGATCTCGATGGTGCGTACGGTCCGCTCCGGCTCTGGCCGGGCAAGATCTATTGCAAGCAAGCCATCGGCCAACGCAGCGCTCAAAATCTCAATGCCCTCGGCCAAGACGAAGGCGCGCTGGAACTGGCGTGCTGCGATTCCGCGATGGAGGAATTGACGGTCCCGATCGTTCTCGGGCGACTGCTGTCCGCGGATGACAAGTTGATTGTCCTCCACGGTCACCGACAGCTGTTCGCGTGTGAAGCCGGCCACCGCAAGCGTGATGCGCAAGCGTTCCGCTCCACCGTCTGTCAGCCGTTCGATGTTGTAGGGTGGGTAGCCATCGCTCCCACTCTTGGTGACACGATCGAGAACGCGCTCGATCTCGTCAAAGCCCAGCAAGAGTGGGCTTGAAAGGGTTGTCATCCGTGACATTCCTCAGTCCTTGCAACAAGCGACCGTTCGGTCAGGCCCATTGGCACCTGTCCGCCAGAACAATATTGGGACATGGAGGAGGGAGCGCAAGTTGTGTGCGTCAGCCCCGCCACGGGGTGGGGGTCATGAGGGCTTGCGGGCGAGGAGGTCCGGGCGCCGCGCACGCGTCAGCCGCAGCCGCTCCTCGCGGCGCCATTTTGCAATGCGGCCGTGGTCGCCGCTGACGAGGATCGGCGGGATGTCGCGGCCCTCCCAACGGGCCGGGCGGGTGTATTGGGGATGTTCCAGGAGGCCGTCGGAAAAGCTTTCCTCAGTGGCGGAGGCCGCATTCCCCATTACGCCTGGCAACAGTCTCACCACAGCGTCGAGGAGTGCCATTGCGGCAATTTCGCCGCCTGAGAGGATGAAGTCTCCCAGCGAGACCTCTTCAAGGTCGCGGCCTTCGATGACGCGTTCGTCCACCCCCTCGAACCGTCCGCAGATGAGGGTGACGCCGTCGCCGCCTGCAAGGCGCACCGCCTCGTCCTGAACGAACGGGCGTCCCCGGGGGCTGAGGAGGAGGCGAGGGCCTTTGCCGCCGCTCCCATCGATGGCCTTTGCCAGGACATCGGCGCGCATCACCATGCCGGGGCCGCCGCCTGCTGGCGTGTCATCCACGGTGCGATGCTTGTCGGCGGCGTGGTCGCGGATGTTGACCGTGGACAGTGACCATAGGCCGGAGTCCAGCGCACGACCTGACAAGGCCGTCCCAAGGGGCCCCGGAAACATTTCTGGGTAGAGGGTGAGGACGGTGGCGTGGAAGCTCACGAGCGATCCTGCGGCAGCTCTTTCTCTTGCGTTAGGTCCTTGACCCGCTTCTGGTCTTGGTCCTGGCTCAGCTCAGTCGCCTGCGACGGGCGAGGCTGCGCGTCGGTCCCGTCGAGCCCTGCGGGCAGTTCCACGACGATGACGCCCTTGTCGAGGTCCACGACAGGGACAACCGCGTGGGTGAAGGGAAGGACCAGCGTCTCTTTCCCCTGCACTTCGATGATGTCGCCGGCCCCATAGTCGGCGATGGAGACGACGGTGCCGAGGGGCGTGCCGTCCGCGGTGCGCGCTTTCAAGCCCACAAGGTCCACGTGGTAGAACTCGTCCGGCTCAGGCCTTGGCAGGCGCGAGCGGGGGATGAACAGGCGTTTGCCGCGCAGGGTTTGTGCGCCGTTGCGGTCCTCCACCCCTTGGAAGGTCGCCACAAGGCCTTTGCCGATGGGCTTGATGGAGGTGAGCTTCCAAGGCGCGCCGCCTTCGTCCACAAAAGGGTTATAGCGGCGCAGCGTCAAAGGCTCGTCGGCATAGACGTTGACGCGCACGGCGCCGCGGACCCCGTGCGGGGCGCCGATGGTGAGCATTTCCACCGGCCTGTCCGCGCGAGGGGGCCCGTCCTTTGCCAAAGGGTGTTACGCCTCTGCGCCTTCGGCGGCCGGTTCTGCGGCGGCTTCGGCCTTGTCGGCTTCGGCCTGGCGCTGGGCTTCCAGACGCTCCTGCGCCTTCTTGCCGGGCTCTGCCTTATTGGGATTGTTGCGGGCAGGGCGATCTTTGATGCCAGCCGCATCAAGGAAGCGCAGAACGCGGTCGGTGGGCTGGGCCCCTTGGGCGAGCCAGTGGCGGATCCGCTCTTCCAGGAGCGTGATGCGCTGGGGGTCGTCCTTGTTCAGCATGGGGTTGTAGGTCCCCACCTTTTCGATGAAGCGGCCATCGCGCGGGGCCCGCACGTCGGCGACCACGATGCGATAGTAGGGGCGCTTCTTGGAGCCGCCACGGGCGAGGCGGATACGGGTAGGCATGGTCAGTGTCCTTCTGCGTCAAGGGTTTGGCCGGGCTCGCCGGCAGGTGTCATGGTGTGGACGAAGCGCACCACTGGCGCGCCCATCAGCTCGATGGTGTTGGCGGGCACGGCGCCGAGGCGCTCGGCCACGCGAACGGACGGCGTGTTGTCGGGGTGGATGAGGCTGACGAGGAATGTCAGCCCCCGTTCGGCCGCCACATCACGCACCGCGCGCGCAGCTTCCGTCGCATAGCCCCTGCCGTGGGCAATCCGCGCGAAGTCATAGGCAAGCTCCAGCTCAGGCCAGCCGGCGGGGTTGAAGAGGCCCGTCTGACCCATGATCTCGCCGTACTTGTTTTCCACCGCATAAGGGCCGTAGCCGCGCAGCGACCAGTGGCCGACGAAGGTCAGAAAGGCGCGGAATGCATCGCCCCGCCGCATGACGCCGCCCACAAAGCGGGTGAGCTCACGGTCGCGGTTGAACTCTGCCACCACCTCAAAATGCTCGCGGCGCCATTGGACGAGGTTCAGACGCTCGGTCTCGATCCTCTCGGGCATGGAAAACGCGTTCATGCCGCAGCGCGCCTTAGGGGGGCGTGGCGAAACACGGTGGCGGTCT
>JBCDCF010000258.1:0-5632 GCA_039182345.1 Pseudomonadota bacterium | reverse complement strand
TTGGACGGCGGCCACAAGGCGATGGTGGCGTTGCGCGACCAGGGCCTCATCGACGCGTTCGGCCTTGGGGTGAACGAGTGGGAGGTGTGCCAGTTCGTGGCCGAACGGGCCGAGGTGGACCTTTTTCTTCTGGCAGGGCGGTACACGCTTTTGGAGCAGGAGGCCCTCAACACCTTCCTGCCCCTTTGCGAAGACAATGGGCTCGGCATCGTCATCGGCGGGCCCTACAACTCGGGCATCCTTGCCACGGGGCCTGTGGACGGGGCGTACTTCAACTACGTGCCCGCACCGCCCGAGATCTTGGACAAGACGGCGAAGATCAAAGCCGTCTGCGATCGCTATGGCGTCAATCTGCGCGATGCGGCGCTGCAATTCCCCTCCTTCCACCCTGCGGTGGTGAGCATCATCCCTGGCGCCACCTCCCGCCAGGAGATCGAAGGGACGATGGAGAGTTTCACCACCCCCATCCCCGAAGAGCTGTGGGCGGCGCTGAAGGAAGAGGGGCTGTTGCGCATCGAGGCTCCCGTCCCCGGCGCCTGATACATTGCCGGTCTGGCTGACCAGGGCCGGATCGCACACCACGTCCCGCGATGGCCAATCGCCCTGACGATGGCTGGCGCGACGCCAAAAGGACGCATTTGCGTTTCATCAAAGGCACCGGCCTTGCCTGTGCCAATGAGGGCACACCGAGGCCATGACACCGGCCCTTAGACCGCCCTGCCCCGCCTTCGGCCGGCAAGGCACCAAACGCACGTGTGCAGATTGGACGACGTTGCTGGCATAAACCGCCCTGGCGCGGAGGCCGCGGACACCGTGTTCCGCGTCGAGGGCCTCAGCAAGACCTACCGCACGGGCGAGATTGCAGTCCATGCGCTGCGGCACGTGGACTTTGTGGCCGCTGCCGGCGAGTTCGTCGTCCTTCTGGGGCCGTCGGGGTCGGGAAAATCCACATTCCTCAACATCATCGGCGGGCTCGACAGACCCACCACAGGCACCGTCTGGTTCAAGGGCGATCCGCTGACGGAAAAGTCCGACCGTGCGCTGACACGCTATCGGCGCGACCATGTGGGCTTCGTCTTCCAGTTCTACAATTTGGTGCCGAGCCTGACCGCGCGGGAGAATGTGGCCCTTGTGACCGACATTGCCCGTGCGCCCATGCCGCCTGAGGAGGCCCTTGAGACTGTCGGCCTTGGTGGGCGGCTCGACCATTTTCCAGCGCAACTGTCGGGCGGCGAACAACAGCGCGTGGCCATTGCGCGCGCCATTGCCAAGCGCCCCGAAGTCCTGTTGTGCGACGAACCGACGGGGGCGCTGGATTCAGCGACCGGCGTTGCGGTGCTCTCGGCCCTCACGAGCGTCAACGAGACCTTCGGCACCACGACGCTGGTGATCACCCACAACGCGGCCATCGAAGCCATTGCCCACCGCGTGGTGCGCTTTGCCGACGGCACCATTGCCTCCGTTGCCACCAACGAGACCCGTCTTGCCCCAGAAGACGTGAGTTGGTGATGCGCGCCCTTCACAAGAAGCTGTTGCGCGACCTTGTGCGCTTGTGGCCCCAGGGCCTCGCCATCGCCCTTGTGATGGCGGCCGGCGTTGCGACCTTTGTCCTGTCCCTTGGCTCCTATCGCTCGCTGGAGGCCACCCAGGCCACCTACTATGAGCGCTATCTCTTCGGCCATGTGTTTGCCGACGTCAGGCGCGCCCCCAATCACCTCGGCGAAGAGATGCGCAGGATCGAGGGCGTTGCGGCGGTGGAGACGCGGGTCAAGGAGCTGGCGCTCCTGGATGTGCCTGATCTGAACGAGCCTGCCTCGGCCATGCTGGTGTCGCTGCCGCCCGATGCGGACCTCAGCGTCAACAGGCTTTATCTGCGAACAGGCCGCCTGCCTCTTCCCGCGTCAGACGATGAGGCACTGATCAGCGAGCAGTTCGCCAAGGCCCACGGATTTGGACCGGGCAGCGAGTTTGCCGCCGCCATCAACGGCCGCAAGCGCACCCTGACCGTCGTCGGCACGGCGCTCGGACCGGAGTTCATCTACACCCTTGCGCCCGGCCAGTTGATGCCCGACCCCCGCCGCTACGCCATCGTGTGGATGGCCGACGACGCGCTCAGCGCTGCGTTCGACCTTGAAGGCGCTTTCTCCAACGTGACCTTGCGGCTGCGGCGCGATGCGTCCCTGCAAGATGTGATCGACGCGGTGGACCGTCTCCTGCGCCCCTATGGCGGCACGGGCGCCTATGGCCGCAAAGACCAGATCAGCCACGCCTTCCTTGATGCCGAACTGGACCAGCTTGCCGCCTTGAGCCGGATGATGCCGCCGGTCTTCCTCCTGGTCGCGGCCTTCCTCGTCAACATGACGATGACCCGTCTCGTGGCGCTGGAGCGCGAGCAGATCGGCCTTCTGAAGGCGCTTGGCTACACCGACCGGCAGATCGTCTTCCACTATCTTCAGTTCGTTGGGGCGATCTCATTGATCGGGATTGCCATCGGGTGCGCCGTGGGCACCTGGCTGGGGGCGGGACTGACGCGGCTTTATGGGGAGTTTTTCTATTTCCCCTTCCTGGTGTTCGACCACAGCGCGGATGTTTATGTGGCCGGCACGGTGGTCACTTTGGCGGCGGCCATGTTGGGGGCGGCCCGCGCGGTGCTTGGGGTTGCCGGCCTTGCCCCCGCGGTCGCCATGTCACCCCCGGCGCCGCCACGCTACCGGCGGAGCGCCGCCTTCGCGTGGATCCGCAAGCTGAAGCCCCCCGCAACGCTGACCATGGTCGCCCGCCAACTCTGGCGCTTTCCCTTCCGCACAGGGTCCAGCGTGCTCGGCGTATCACTGGCGGTCGCCGTGCTGTTGTCCTCGTTCTGGACGTTCGGCTCGGTGGCCTTTTTCATCGACGTGACGTTCTTCCAGGCCGACCGCCAGGACGCCACCATCAACTTCACCGCCGAAGAAGACATGGGCGCCTTCTACGACGTGACCCGCCTGCCGGGTGTGTTGAGGGGGGAGCCTTACCGCGCCATTCCCATCAAGCTGCGGCACGGGCCCGTAATGCGGCGCGTCTCCATCACCGCGATCCCGCCGGATCCGCATTTGAGCCGCGTGCTTGATTCACAGTTCAATCCCGTCAGCCCGCCCCAAGAGGGGATCGCGCTGACCGACGCCCTTGCCACCATCTTGCGGGCCGCGCCAGGAGACACGGTTGAGGTGGAGCTTGTGGAGCGTGGGGGGCGCACCGTGGCGCTGCCAGTGGCGCGCATCATCACCGGGTATCTGGGGCTTGGCGCGTACATGGACCTCACCGCCGCCAACAGGATGCTGCGCGAGGCTGACGTCATCACAGGCGTTCACGTGGCGTTGGACCCTGCCGCCGAAGACGATCTCTTCAAAGCGCTGAAGGAAACGCCTGCCGCCAACTTCGTGGTGTTGAAACGGGTGACGCTGGAGAAGTTTTACGAAACGCTCGCCCAGAACCTTTTCATCAGCACCATCGTCTATGTGGCGCTCGCGGTGGTGATTGCGTTTGGCGTTGTCTACAACTACGCGCGCATTTCCCTGTCGGAGCGGGCGCGAGAGCTTGCGAGCCTGCGCGTCCTGGGCTTCTCGCGAAACGAAGTCTCGCTGATCTTGCTGTCGGAGCTTGCCATCATCACGCTGCTCGCCCAACCGGTGGGCTGGCTCCTCGGCACGCTGATCGCCAACGCCATGATCCAGAGTTTTGAGAGCGAACTCTATCGCATGCCTCTGGTTCTTGAGCCGCACATCTTCGCGGCGGCGAGCGGCATTGTGGTGTTCGCCGCCCTCATCTCAGGGCTTGTGGTGCGCCGTCGCATCGACCGGCTCGACCTCATCGCAGTTTTGAAGACACGGGAGTAGTGGGTCGCCATGAAGTGGATTGGCCTTGTGGTGGTTGCCGGCATCCTCGCCCTGACGGCGTGGGCGCTGTGGCCCCGCCCCATCTTGGTGGACATGGCAACGGTGGAGACCGGCCCGCTGGAGGTGGTGGTCTCCGACGACGGCACCACACGCATCCAAGAAGTCTACACCGTGTCCGCACCTGTGGGCGGCACCCTGACCCGCTCGCCCCTTGACGAAGGCGACATCGTGACGGGCGGTGAGACGGTGATTGCCACCATCCTCCCCGGCGAGCCCACCTTCCTTGATGCCAGAAGCCGGCGGGAGGCCGAAGCGGTGGTGGAAGCGGCCCAAGCGGCGGTCAACCTTGCCGATGTCCTTCTCTTGCAGGCAGAGGCACAGCACAACTTTGCTTTGTCCGACCTGCGCAGGGCCCAGACCTTGCGGGCGCGCAACACCATCTCCGCGCGCGAAATGGAGCAGAAAGAGCTGGACGTGGTGCGCGCCAGTGCCGAGATGGGGAGCGCGCGGGCCACCGCCAACATGCGGCGCCAGGAGCTCGAGAGTGCAAAGGCGCGGCTGATCCAGCCCGGCAGCTCCGGCGTCGACACCGACGATGAAACCTGTTGTGTCACCGTCAGAGCGCCTGTGAGCGGCGTTGTGATCGACGTGACCATCGAGAGCGAGCAGACCATTGCGGCAGGCACGCCGATGATTGAGATCGGCGACCCGGACGCCCTTGAGGTGGTGGTGGAGCTGTTGTCCCGCGAGGCGGTGCGGGTGAACCCTGGCGATCGCGCCTGGCTCGACGGCTGGGGCGGCGGCACGCTTGAGGCTGTGGTGCGCCGCGTGGAGCCGGCCGCTCGCACCGAAATCTCCGCCCTTGGCATTGAAGAGCAGCGGGTGGAGGTGCTCCTGGACCTTGCCCAGCGCGCTGACGGGGATGCGCGGCTTGGCCACAACTATCGCGTGGTGGCCCACATTGTGGTGTGGGAGGATGCGGACGCCCTCAAGGTGCCGCTCGGCGCCCTCTTCCGCTCCGGTGGCGACTGGGCGGTCTTCCAGGTGGTGGAGGAACGGGCGGTCCTCACCCCTGTGTCCATCGGCGAGCGCGGCCGCACCCACGCCGCCGTCCTGTCAGGCCTTGACCCTGGCGCCACGGTGATCGTGCACCCCAGCGACACCGTCACCGACAACACCACCGTCGCCCAGCGCACCGCCGCCCCGCAATAGAGGGCACAGACCTCCACCGCTGGGTCGCAGCGCGTTCTGTGGCGAAAGGACGGACCGCCGCGAATACCTGCTATTCGCCGACCTTCCATCGCGTCTCGTGACCACGAGTCCACCGCTATGGCGGATCAATCGCCCCTCCCGCGAGGTCCACTGCCGGGTCTCCGATAGGCGCACCGCGGTTTGAGTCATCTGAAAATCTTTGACATACCCAGAAGAACTGGTTGAGTAGCGTCGCATCAACACTCGCAGAATACTACAAAATAAAAGTCATTCGATACCCTCTTCGATCGCTTGATCACTATGTAAATAATATCCATTTACAATAATTCCATTTAGTACATTGCAATATAGAACACTTACCTTCAGATACCCACAGAGATCCCCAGAGATTACTCGATGTTGCGCGCAAACACGCCTAGGGGCATCGATGTTACCGAAATGACGCCATTTTCCAATATATAACCTAAGATTGCTCCTCAAGATTTACTCGCGGATCGCTTTAGATATGCTTCTTGACACAATTTAATACGAATTGAGACAAAATCACC